>JAKQQL010000503.1:0-1521 GCA_029564175.1 Candidatus Cloacimonadota bacterium | reverse complement strand
AAAATAGCGCAAAGAAAGTTTATCAAAACATAAAAAGAAAAGCTGATTCATTATCTTCTATGCCGTATAAAGGCAGAATCATTCCTGAATTTAAACAGTTTGAAATTAATCTGTACCGTGAAGTAATTGAATCTCCATGGCGGATTATGTATAGAATTCAGGATAAAACTGTTGTTATCATAACTATTATTGACGGGCGTAGAGATGTTGAAGATATTTTATTTAAAAAAAATATGGCATTTAATGAAAAAGACTTATTCTAACATTGGTCATGAGTATGCTTGTTCAATGACGCCATTCACCTGACAATAATAAACTTTTTTGATCCCTCAATTCCGCTGTTTCGTAATACTCGGGTATATTAACAATTTTATAATTTTGAAAAACCTAATACTGTTATGATGTTCATGTTAACTTAGTAAAATTTTTTCAACAAAACATATTATATGTATCGTATAACTAATATGTCAATATTGTATAAAAGTATTGACAAAAGAATATGTAAAGTCATAACATCCGTCGGTTAACTTCATAAAAAATGAATTTAATCAATTTATCGAATTGGTTTGTAGACGGGTAAGCCCCGTGTTTCGGATAAAAAATAAAAATTCCGAAATAGTAATTCCTATGAACTGATTTGGTAAAACATTCAAACATCTTAATAGGGGGAAAAGATGATTAGGAAACTTGCCCTTTTTTGTTTAACGGCTTCTCTTCTATGTTCCTGCTCTTCCGGCGGAAGTGATTCGGACAATGTTTTCAACGATGACGATTCGAAGGATCCGATTGATTCGATTGTTTTTACGACTGGAACCGGAACAACGTATTATGTAAGCAATGACGGCAGTGATGAAAATAACGGACAGAGTTCAAACTCTCCATGGAAAACTCTTGATAAGGTAAATTCATTCGGATTCAAGCCGGGAGATGTAATCAAATTTAAAAGCGGCGGTGTATGGCGGGGTCAGCTGATAGCGAAAAGCGGAAATTCTTCTGCGTTGATTCACTATACATCTTACGGAGAAGGAGATAAGCCGCTTATTCTCGGATCAGTTTCCAAGAATAATGAAAGCGACTGGGTAAATATCGGCGGAAATATCTGGAGTACTGTAAATAAAACTAAATCGAGTGCTGCGGAACTCATTACAAACGGTTCGTTTGACTCAGGTCTTGACGGCTGGATTATTCAGATAAAAAAATCAGGTAATGCAGAAGGATCGTACATAAGAAATACTGAAGAATATTACAGCGTTCCGGCATGTATGAGTATCACAGCAGATCATACCGGTCAAAGTTCATGGGATATTTATTTTTCAAGCAGTGATATTTCTATTGAAGCAGGAAAAAACTATCAGCTGAGTTTTATGGCAAAATCAACTGGTTCTTTCCGTCCTTACGGTGTTATCGATAAGAGAGATGCTTCCAATGCTATGAAGTATTTTGAATCAACTCAGTTTTCGCAGACAATTACTGATACTTGGACACGCTTTACTTATAACTTCAAAGCAACAACTACGGCAT
>JAKQQL010000379.1:0-2898 GCA_029564175.1 Candidatus Cloacimonadota bacterium | reverse complement strand
AACGGTCGAGTGTATGTGCCGTAAGGGATTGCGGAGTAGTTCCCTGTCCACCGACACGAAAGTTTGAGCGGGCTACAATGCTTGAATACCCACTGAAACCCTTATGGCATATACACTTTGTTGTGCGTTCGGCTTTTATTTATTTCATTTTCTTATTGTAAATTGAAGCAAAGTTACTAATTTTGCATTCAATTATTTAGATTTTTTTCATTATGTATTACAGCAGACCTTGGACGACTATCTAAGTGATAGACAGTCCCAAATAAATTTCCCATAATCTTTTTGGCAAGACAAACAGCCTATGTTTTGGTGTGTCGTCATTTTTAATGAAGGCATTTCTTTGTCATAGTTGCTCTGTCAGGTAATACTGTCTTTCACATCGCTACGATTTGAATATAATGGTTCCCTTTTTTAGGACAACAAAAATGAAAAGTTAACGTATAAAACATTAAAAAAAGTTGTCTTATGGAAAAAAAGTCAAGAAGAAAGTTTAATGCCGCTTTTAAATCAAAAGTGGCATTAGAAGCAGTAAAAGGGTCAAAAACGATTAATGAGATTGCCTCCGGTTATGGTTTGCAACCTGCTCAGGTCTCTGAATGGAAGCGAATACTATTGGAAAATATGTCAGAAGTGTTTGAAAAAGATGATCATACAAAGGAAAAGGAGTTTGAAAAGGAAAAGGAAGATTTGTTGAAAATCATCGGAGAGTTAAAAGTTCACAATGAATTTTATAAAAAAAAATTGAAGCCGTATCTGTAAAAGAGCGTAGGGAAATGATCGAAAAAGAGGAGGAAGGATTAAGCATTGTTCAACAATGTATTCTGCTATCTATTTATCGTTCAGGGATTTATTATCAGCCTGTTAGTGAAACTGATTTAGATTTAGAGATTATGTTAGAAATTGATAAATGTTACACCAGATATTACTTATATCCCAATGGCAAAAGGTCACATGTTTCTATGTGCTGTCATTGATTTATTTACCAGGAAAGTACTCTCCTGGGGAGTTTCAAACACCATGGACACAGCATTTTGTATTGAAGTACTGAAAGACGCTTTAGATCATCATGGAAAACCAGAAATATTTAACACCGATCAGGGGAGTCAGTTCACTTCGGTTGAATTTACAGATGTTCTCAAAAAGCATAAGGTAACGATCAGTATGGATGGTAAAGGGAGAGCTTTAGATAATATTTTCATTGAAAGATTGTGGAGAAGTGTTAAATATGAGTGTATTTACCTCAATGCGTTCGAAAATGGGGTTCAATTATATCGTGGATTGGATGAGTATTTTAGGTTTTACAACACTGAAAGAAAGCATCAATCACTTGATAATCAGACACCTGATACTGTTTATAAAAAAATTGCATAAAAATGGTTGGTGTATGAGAAAAAGTTGTATATTTGAGCACTATAAAATAAAAAAGTGATTTTCATCAGAGAGGCAGAATTCTGCCTCTCTGATGAAAATCACTTTTTTATTTTATAGTGCTCAAATATACAACTTTTTCTCATACACCAACCATTTTTATGCAATTTTTTTATAAACAGTATCAGGTGTCTGATTATCAAGTGATTGATGCTTTCTTTCAGTGTTGTAAAACCTAAAATACTCATCCAATCCACGATATAATTGAACCCCATTTTCGAACGCATTGAGGTAAATACACTCATATTTAACACTTCTCCACAATCTTTCAATGAAAATATTATCTAAAGCTCTCCCTTTACCATCCATACTGATCGTTACCTTATGCTTTTTGAGAACATCTGTAAATTCAACCGAAGTGAACTGACTCCCCTGATCGGTGTTAAATATTTCTGGTTTTCCATGATGATCTAAAGCGTCTTTCAGTACTTCAATACAAAATGCTGTGTCCATGGTGTTTGAAACTCCCCAGGAGAGTACTTTCCTGGTAAATAAATCAATGACAGCACATAGAAACATGTGACCTTTTGCCATTGGGATATAAGTAATATCTGGTGTAACATTTATCAATTTCTAACATAATCTCTAAATCTAAATCAGTTTCACTAACAGGCTGATAATAAATCCCTGAACGATAAATAGATAGCAGAATACATTGTTGAACAATGCTTAATCCTTCCTCCTCTTTTTCGATCATTTCCCTACGCTCTTTTACAGATACGGCTTCAATTTTTTTTTATAAAATTCATTGTGAACTTTTAACTCTCCGATGATTTTCAACAAATCTTCCTTTTCCTTTTCAAACTCCTTTTCCTTTGTATGATCATCTTTTTCAAACACTTCTGACATATTTTCCAATAGTATTCGCTTCCATTCAGAGACCTGAGCAGGTTGCAAACCATAACCGGAGGCAATCTCATTAATCGTTTTTGACCCTTTTACTGCTTCTAATGCCACTTTTGATTTAAAAGCGGCATTAAACTTTCTTCTTGACTTTTTTTCCATAAGACAACTTTTTTTAATGTTTTATACGTTAACTTTTCATTTTTGTTGTCCTAAAAAAGGGAACCATTATATTCAAATCGTAGCGATGTGAAAGACAGTATTACCTGACAGAGCAACTATGACAAAGAAATGCCTTCATTAAAAATGACGACACACCAAAACATAGGCTGTTTGTCTTGCCAAAAAGATTATGGGAAATTTATTTGGGACTGTCTATCACTTAGATAGTCGTCCAAGGTCTGCTGTAATACATAATGAAAAAAATCTAAATAATTGAATGCAAAATTAGTAACTTTGCTTCAATTTACAATAAGAAAATGAAATAAATAAAAGCCGAACGCACAACAAAGTGTATATGCCATAAGGGTTTCAGTGGGTATTCAAGCATTGTAGCCCGCTCAAACTTTCGTGTCGGTGGACAGGGAACTACTCCGCAATCCCTTACGGCACATACACTCGACCGTT
>JAKQQL010000375.1:0-4960 GCA_029564175.1 Candidatus Cloacimonadota bacterium | reverse complement strand
TGGTTCCCTGCCCGACTGACGCTGGTCAGGCGGAGATCCCAACTGGGCCCACTCAAAATCAAGAAGTTACAACCTCAAAAATTGTAACTTTTTTATTGGCGCCAGTTTGGCGCCAGGATTTGGGAGAAAATGAGGAATTTTCTTTTAAGCTATCGTAATATTGTACAGGTTCTGCATTCTCAAATCAATATTTGAAATAATATCAGCACAGTCTTTCAGTTCTTTTGTAACATTTTCCGTCCTCCCGTTCGCCAGTTTATATGATAGCTCATGTTCAAGTGACGCCCATAAATCCATTGCAATCGTTCGAATCTGAATCTCAACTTTCACAAGTTCAGTGCTTTCTGATAAAAACACAGGCACAGTTACAATAAGGTGGAGGCTCCTGTAACCGTTTGGTTTTGGTTCCTTTATATAATCAGATCTTCTAATAACTTTAATATCGTCCTGTGAAGTAAGCAGGTCGGCAATGAGATAGACATCGTCGATATAAGAACATATTACCCGAACACCGGCTATATCAGTAAGATTTTCTCTGGCAGATTCAACGCTAAGTTCAAAGCCCCGTCGTAAAAGCTTTTTAATAATGCTTCTTGGCGATTTAACCCTGGCTGCTATGATATGTATCGGATTGCGATCTTTCACATGCTTAAATTCATCATTAAGGTTTTCAAGCTTTGTTGTGATTTCTCTGGTTGCTGATGAATACAGATTCTCAGTAATACGGAAAGAATTTATTGCTTCTATGATTTCTTTGGGTAAGTCCTGGGCAGTAAATCCATCAAGTAAATAGGAAGTATTGTTAAGATCAGTTTTGGCCATGTTTATTAAGAAAATCAGTATTATCCAACTTAAATAACTAAAAGAGGGTTAATCCCATAGGTACCCCACGATTTTGTATTTTGGTTTTCAACATAATGGAGTATAACATGGGTAAAATTACATAAAAGAAAAGATCTGTCTAAGTGCAATCGGGTTTATTGTACAGCCTATCTTCAAAAAATAGAATGAGTCTGTTGTGGGAAGCAGATATCCTTTTAAATTAAAGAAGCCATTACTGCTAATTTTCCTGAAGCATTTAAAGGTTTTCAGACCTCCCTCTGAAGTGGTCAAATAAGAACAGATTTTTGCTTACCTTAAAATTATAATGATACTAAATCTTCGAATTTCCCATGGCTATTCATTTACTAGCTTAATTGTTTATTACTTTGCAGGTTTAAACCACAATTATAGGAATAATGAAGAAAAATGTAGCACTGGTATTATCCAGTGGAGGATCTCGTGGTTGTGCGCACATCGGGGCAATTAATATGTTAGAAAAGAATGGATATAAAATAACTTCTGTAGCCGGCACTTCAATGGGTGCCCTGGTTGGAGGAATTTATGCCACGGGACAGCTTCAACAATTCGAAGAATGGATTAGTTCGCTTGATATATTGGAAGTATTGAGGTTGATCGATTTTTCAATTAGTAAAAAAGGATTGGTGAAGGGGAAAAAGATCATTGACAAAATAAGACAAATTGTACCTGAACGGAATATCGAAGATTTATCTATACCATTTTGTGCTGTGGCAACAGATATTATTGGGGAAACTGAAGCTGTTTTTACTGAAGGTAATTTATTTAAAGCCATAAGAGCCTCCATTTCAATACCAACGGTTTTTCAACCTGTTAAGATCGGTGACAGGTATTTTGTTGATGGTGGTCTTACTAATCCGATACCTGTTAACCGGGTTAAGCGATATAAAGGTGATCTGCTGATTGTAGTCAATGTCAGTTCACCTATCTCTTATGAAAAGAAATCAATAGAAACCGAAAAACTTTCTGACAACAGATACTCAGAACAGATAAAACTCATAAAAGAAAAACTCAACAATTTAATTCCGACGAAAAAGACTGACGATATTGGGATTTTCAATCTTACAAATAACAGTATTGGCACCATGATGCGCAAGATATCAGATCTCACCTTAGAACAACAAAAACCAGATTTATTGATAAACATTTCAAAGGAGGCATTTGGCACATACGACTTTTATAAAGCAAAAGAGATTATTATAGAAGGAGAAAGGGCAACTCTTGATGCTTTGAGAAGTAATTTATTCATTCAATGAATCAACAGAAAAGCCAGCGACCCAGAACACAACCGGTTGGATAATAGTGTTCATCCAAATCCAAATTTGAATCCTCTTTGTACCCAAATATATGTTTTGTGTTTCCAGACCTTCTTTTGAAGTGGTCAAAGAAGGACGGATTTCGAAGAAAAATCAGAAGACACTTACAAGACCAATTGAGGGTGTCTTTTTTGTTTGTGACTGGTTGTTCTACTCAAAATCAAGAAGTTACAACCTAAAAAAGGGACATTTATGGAAAACAGTATTGAATTTAGAAGCAGTATTGCAAAAGCCGATCACCTTGACCACATTCCGCCGGTAAAACTGACATTTATATATTTTTCTATAGATCATGAGATTAACGCCGGCGATAGGTGATCAATTTGTGCCGGCGAGAGATGGTCAGGACCTTCGGCTTTTGCAACCTGTCAGTAACTCTGAAATTGAAAACGGCCAGGGATTGTTATGCAACAACACTGAAACGGGCAGGGGTGTCAAAGGATAATATCGGAGAGATGCTGGGGCATTCCAATTCAATTGTTACGGAGCATTATCTGGCCAGCCTGGATATTGAAAAGACACATGATATCAATATGCATATCCTTTAGGGATCCAGTAAGTCGCTTCACATTTTCATAATCAACAACAAAAAAATTAACTTTAGGGTGTGAGAATGGACTTAATTTAAAACGCTTAAAGGTAAATAATAACTACAACAATTGGAGTTTATGTTTACTAAAAGTACATATATAACCAGTATGGCAACATTAAAAAATGACACCTCCGAGCGATATAATTGATAAAAAGAAAAAAATATTTGGATTAGAAAAGAACGCCTTTTTTACAGGACTAACAAGTTTTTTCACTGACACATCTACCAAAATGGTATATAGTGTTATGCCTCTATTTTTATTATCAATAGGAGCATCAAAAACAACGATTTCATTAATTGAAGGTATTGCAGAGAGTACAGCATCTTTATTAAAGGCAATTTCGGGATACTGGAGTGATAAGATTGGTAAAAACAAACCATTCATGATTATTGGATATGGCATTACAGCCATTATAACTCCCTTATATGCATTAGCAAGAATACCAATTCAGATTTTATTTTTTCGGTTTTTCGAACGCATAGGAAAAGGTTTAAGAGCAGCGCCGCGAGATAGCCTTATAAGTGGCTCAATTAAAAAAAATGAAGCTGGTAAAACTTTTGGGTTTCAGAAAGCAATGGATAATAGTGGGGCTGTTGTTGGCCCTTTGATTGCTTTCTTATTGTTATCTATTTTCCCATTAAATTATTCTCACATATTTTTATTGGCAACCATTCCTGCAATTCTTGGCGTATTAACAATTATTATTTTCATAAAAGAAGTAAAAACAGAAAAAAAAGAATCCACTAATAAGATTTCCTTAAAACAATTACCTAAAAAATTCTATTTTTTTCTTATCATAATTTTCGTGTTTACATTAGGCAATTCAGCAGATGCATTGTTGCTTGTAAAAACAAGCGAAACAGGTATAGATAAATCATACATTCCTTTTGTGTATATGATATTTAATACAGTATCGGTATTGCTTGCCATACCGATTGGAAAATTATCGGATAGAATTGGTCGTGAAAAATTGATTATTTTGGGTTTTCTAGTATATGGGATTGTTTATTATTTTTTTGGCAGATTCAATAGTATAAATGTTTTTATTCTCTTGTTTATACTGTATGGATTTTACAGTGCATTGACTGATGGCAGCCAGAAAGCAATGATTTCAGATATTGTTAGCAAAGATTTGAAAGGGACGGGGTTTGGAGTTTATCATGCTGTACTTGGAATTACCTTATTACCTGCGAGTTTAATTGCAGGATTACTGTATGATAGGGTCAATTCAAATGCTCCGTTTTATTTTGGTTCTGTAATGGCATTAATTGCTACCATACTAATGATAATATTTACAATTTTAAACAAGAGAAAAAGAATAATTAAGGTTGCCTAATAAGTCGGTATAATTAATTGCCGTTGCAGTGCTGGTTTCAAGTTTTAAATTCTTATAAAAATCCTTTTAATCTTGATATATAAATGCTTCGAAATCGGCAACTAACCATACTGTCAAGCGTTTTAGTGTATGGTGTTAATCAAGGTTCTATAAATTTAAATACTCCGATATTGTTAGTTGATTATAAGGATAACATTCTCTTTGTTGAAACAAATACAAATGCTTACACATTTAGACTGAATGACCAAAATCTGGTGCCAGTTTTGGTGCCAGTATTTCCACCATATAGGTATAAATCCATGGAATCTTTTACAATTATTCTGTTACAAAATAAACTGGTACAAACAGATACAAATCTGTGTAAATATGTGGAAACCCTCATTTGACGCTCATAATCAGGGGGTCGCTGGTTCGATCCCAGCTGGGCCCACAATTGAGTACCAACCAGTTAGAGATTCCTCTGACTGGTTTGTATTTTTGTTGGAGAAACAATTGTATAAACAATCCGTCATATAAAAGCATAATATCGTCGGTTTTGGTTAATAATTCCTATCCTTTCTGTATAATCTGAATTCATAATAATCCATCATCTGCAAATGAATAATAGCCGTCATGCGGTGTTATTATGATATGGTCCATAAGATGCATATCGAGCAATTCGGCAGCTTCCCTTATCTTTTGTGTGATCTTCTTATCGGAATCTGATGGCTGGTTATTTCCTGAAGGGTGATTATGGCAGATTATTAATCCCTGGGCATTTGTTTTTAATGCATACTGAAATATCAGTTTAACATCTGTGACGGTTCCGGCCGTTCCTCCAAGGGAAATCTGGGCAGTCCCAAGGGCCTTATTTGCCC
>JAKQQL010000351.1:0-2271 GCA_029564175.1 Candidatus Cloacimonadota bacterium | reverse complement strand
TGGCGGATTCTCGCGTCACGGAACGCCAATGATATATACCGGCCTGTTATGCGCAGAAACGATTCATAAGAATGCATTAATTGCGTCTCTAATTTCTTTATCTGTAGAATCCTTACTGTACCCTTTTATCACTTTGCGGATGATTCTGTTTTCATCAAGAATATAAAAAACCGGAACCCCGGAGATTTGATATTGCCTTATGTTCTCGTCAGTGGCCTGCAAGTAGTGATAAGTGATTTGATTGTTCGAGATATACCTTTTTATTACTTCGGGATCATTGCTCCACGTCTCGATAGCGATAAGGCTAAGTTTACTTTGATCATATTCCTTGATGAGACTATTCAGGAAGGGAACTGAAAGATGACAGAAGCCGCATCCGATTCCGGTAAACTGAATCAATATGACTTTGCTATTGAGATCTTTCAGCCTAAAAGGATTGTTGTCAGAGTCAATCAGTTCTAATTCAGGGGCTTTTTGATTCGTCAGGTATATTATTCTTGCGCTCTGGTTTTTATTGGTCTGTAGGGTGAAACCCTCAGGTATATATTTTGATACCTCAAATTCCTCACTTTTGTTATGATTAAAGACGATAGTTTCTATTGATTCCCAGGTGATTTTGGATGCCAGGTTTTTCTTGTACCTGTAAGGTAGATTGTCAGATTTGTTTATCCAGATATCATATTTGGACAAAGGTTCGGTGTACCTGGTATCATTATAAAATGGTTTACCGACAAACTCAACGGACTTGCCGTAAACTGCCAACCGGATCAAAATAGTGTCAGTGAGGTCAATCAGTTCAACCTCAATACTGTCTTTTGTGTTTAGAGCATATTGAAGGATGCTCTTTGTATAATTGTAGAATGGTGGTCTTACAGGTCGGAAAGGGTACCTTGCGATTTTAAAACTGTCAACAGAGATTGTTTTTTCATTCCAATCCATGAATATTTTGACATTACCGTCATAAACCCAACTTGCTTTGTGTGTAGCATCTTGTTGTACTACCGTGAAAATTGAACCGATGGTCGTATCTGATGGATTAAAATATTCTTCAGTTTGTGTTGAATATGTGACATACTTTAAAGTATCCCCAGGTATACTGCCAGATATAGTCGAGGAATATACGGCAGATTCAATTTTTGATATACTCTTTAGTACTTTTTCCAGATAGCTATTGACATCATTCTCTACCCGGCAGCTCTGTGTTAGAACTATCAATGAAAATGGAGCCAAAAGAATTAAAACAGATCGGATTCTCTTTTTCATCATTTGGTGGTTTTAGTCTGAATTAATCATCTATGTTTTCTTTTTGCGCATAACGGTTGGCAATATGGCCAGTAAGGGAACGCGGGTGATTTCCTGTCAGTTTACACGAAAAGTTGAAGCGGGTTACAAACCTTCGCAAACCTCTGAACATGCTGCAGGGAACTCACCGAAGGAAAACCCGCATGCACTATTCCATGTGTTAGCAAACGTTTATGGTTCAATTATCTCAATTTTATTTGTCTTTAAAGAGTACTTATAATATTTACCTGTAGCTGTGCACCAAACCATAAATTCCTCCATATCGCATAAACCACCATATAGTCTAAATGTACAAATATCTGTTGCAGTGATATATGGGGTTGTCTTTAAATGAGAATGAACAACAGAAACAACTTTTTCTCCATTTGGTCCTTTTGATTGAGCAGGAATCATTCGGGAATGAAATTTTTTCCAATTCTTAATTTTTCCTTCTGAATTGGCCCAAAAAAGGTAATCATTTCCAAAAGGGATAATACCATAATCCGATGTTCCCATCAAAATGTAGAGTTTAAATTCTTCCTTTTCTTTGAATAAGACAAAATTTGGACTAAAATCGTGCGGAATCCTTACTTCGTATCTCTTGTCAGATAATTGACTGATCATTTTTATTTTAATATCAAGTAGCTCTTGTTCTGAATTAGTTAAAGGTGATAGTCCTATTTCAGAATCAAATGGTAAACTCAAATCAGATTTTATGAAAAAATATTTTGCGATTCTCTGTTTTTGACTCTTGTCAATGAGTGTTGTAAAGATTGTGTCGTTCGAATGTGAAACCACATAACCACCATAATCGTTTTTCAGTTTACTGTCAGTCATCAATATATCTGTCGCAGTCCAAATAGCTTTTTCATAACTATAAAGCAAATCAGCTTCTTTTATTATTGAATCAAGTTTAAACTGCAAATCATCATCTTGCGAAAACGCATTTAGGGAAAAAGCACCTAAAAAGAGCAGAATGGTAATTCGTTT
>JAKQQL010000325.1:0-7962 GCA_029564175.1 Candidatus Cloacimonadota bacterium | reverse complement strand
CGGTCGGAATTAAAGATTTATCGGTTTATCTGAAAGACAAGTCCGCATTTGTGCCAGAGAATGATCGGTTAATCACGCATGGAGGAAGTCATTTTTGGGAAGTTATAATACCATTTGTAGAGCTATGATGAAGGAGAAAGGAAGATATATCGGTATAAATCAAAGGATACCATTTAAAGTTTTTAATGATGGTATTATCAGGTTATTACAGTCAGGAGAAGTTACGCTGAATGACTTCAGGCAGGACATGAGTCAATATTCAAAAGGGATCAACCGAATTGAAAAGGCATCAAAATATGCGATGCAAACCCTTTCCCGGCCAAGCATCATTAAAGCAATACCATCGAAGTTTAATCCCGAAAGCTATAACCTGCTTTCTGAAACTGACAGGAAAGCAATGATATTATGTTTACTGGCTTTGACCTATCCAATAACCTACGACATGTTGGTTTCCCTTAGTGCCATTTTCAAAGTCCAGCCACAGGTAAACCGTTCAACCATCAACTCAAAGATGAGTGCACATTACGGCAGCAACAGAACCCTGGATATTGCCATTGACGCCCTGATTCCTATGATTATTGAGCTTAATACCATTAAACGCACCAAAGTATCCATTTATGAATTAGAAGTCAGGAAAACCATTAAAAACCCCTTTATTTCCGAACTATATATTTACACAGACATCAAACTCTCAGGATCAAAAACTATTCTGCTTGATGATCTTCAGTTCCGGCCTTGGTTCATGTATTTTGAACCTGTAATTAATTTGAATAAGATGACCATTCTGAAGCATTCCGAGGGAAGAGTTGGCGGGGGGTATTTGGGGATTAAGTAAGTATCACTATAGTTTTGTTTCCAATAACTTTTTACAGTTTTTCATTATTAAATTATTTGTGTCAGTAATAGACATATTCCAAATTTTTGATAATCCTTGAAATACAACCTCTACATCCCATGGATTATAAGGCGTGCCGTGTTTCATCGTAAATGGAGAATCTGTTTCAGGAACAATTCTACTTTTTGGAATTTCCTGAATTATTCTTATGCCAGACTTATTTTGAACCATTGCTGGGTTGATACTAAACCAGCATCCGATTTCAACAGCACGTTTTATTTCAACCAGACTACCTGTATACCAATGCAAAATTGGTATTCCGGCTTTGGGGAATGCACTCAACAAGTCAATTAGTTCTTTTTCTGCTTTGCGACTGTGGATTGACATTACTCTTCCACCATTTTTTTGGCAAGAATTAAGAATGTGGTAAAACACCCTAACTTGAGTATCCCACGTCTTGTAATAATCTGGTGAACCATCAAGTCCAATCTCACCGACATATTTTACATTCGGAAGCAGATTGTCAAAAAGAGAGAGTTCTTTCTCCTTTTCAAATGCCAACTGTGGATGTAATCCGAGTGCTGTTCTTATCCGTTTATTATTCGTACCTATCTGGTTAGAATTAACCCATGCACTTGGTGTAGTTGTCACAGCCAATACATATAAACCTCGTTTTCTGCATTCTTCGGCAATCTTTGTCGGATCAGGGAATAGATCAAGATGACAATGAAAATCTATCATACGATACTATAAGCTTGGAGAAATATTTTTAGCTCATTCAAGCCTGCTTGAATAGTATTCTTGTAATTTGTTGTGTCTCCAAGAATTGCTGTATTCAGGTGAGCTCCGATCCATCTATCAATACCAGCATTTTCAAGTTCTTTAACAGCTATCGCAATGGATTTTACATCATCATATTGAGAATAGTTAGGTGAATCAATTGATAAATCATCGTAAATATAATTTGTTTGATCGGTTACTCCCCAAGCTTTGAATGCGGCTCTTCGTACAAGACATGGGACACAGCGACCACAATGATTATGCCCATGTCTTTTGTACCGTCCACAGCTTGTAGATTTATGAGCATGTTGTTTTAACAGGGATTGATTAAGACAGTTAATGAGCATTTGGCCTTTAGTCAAAAACTGATAAGGATTCTCAATATGTACATTTAATCCTGCATTATATACTAACTCTTGAAACAATTTTAAGAAAATTGGATGCGTTGTGCGTGTACTAAGGCTTCCAATTCGCATACCGGTCAAGGGAGGGTTAAGGGATATATAACCATTCTCACACATATATAGTGTTACAGTTTCTGTTCCTTCATATCTTTTTAGACAAGTCGCTATTAAAATTCCATACGCTAAGAAAACAATTGATCTGGCTCTTTGGGAGGATGGTGTTTCACTATTTGGAATGGATACATTATGATTGAATTGAACATGAGGAACATTTTGTGAAAATATTTTTGGAAAATCTCTTTGCTTCTCTGCATCACCGAGCACTAATTGGCTAACAGCGACAGGAGTATGGTTTTGTGCAATTAAATCTATAATCCCAATTAGGCTATCTAACCCACCTGACAACAAAACGATGGAATCATTGTCAAATGTTTTTATTTCACCTGTTTTAGGTGGTTCGGGTTGAAAACCACCATCGACAAAGGTAAAATACCATCTATCAGAAGTTAGATAACCTAATAGCTTTGATAGCAAGAATGCTTGTTCATTCCAGAAATTTGTATCATTAACAGCAATTATCAAATCAAAGACTCTTGTCCAACCGTCATGACTTTTTTGTCTATGGCCAGCGTAATCTGCAGAAATAACGGATAAGCCTATTGATAGCAAATCCCATGCTTTTGAGGATGGATTAAGTTTCTTTCGATTGATTTCATCCCAAATTAAATCACCGATATGTCCATCAGTATTTTTATCTGATTTCCCGAATAAAACTACCTTTAGATCAGAGTTATATTTGTTTTCATTGACTTTTTGAGGTGTACAATAGATTTTCATTGAGCATAACTTTCAAAGATTTCAAATGCTTCTGTTAGTACATCTTGAATTAGGTTTCTAATCGAAGATGGAGATGTTCTATCTTTTGTTATTTTCTCTCTAAATTTTGTATAAACTGATTCTCTTATATAGTCCTTGGCTTCTTTAAGTCTCGATGCAGCAACATTTGTCGGAGCATTATTCAGGATGCTTTTCCCCATATCTAAATTGAACCGGGCAAATACATCGTTAGCAATAAATTTTTCTATAACAAATAAACGTTGGTCATCGGTTAAGTTTAATAAATCCGTGTTATCTTCTTTTTCCAGCAATTCTGAAAAAGCCTCTTTTATTGAATTTTGACTTGCTTCCGAATCAAGGTCACCATCAATCGGACGAACCGCATTAATAATGGCATCCGCAATTTCGTCCTCATCCTTTCCAACTAAGGCATTGGCATCAATATCCTGGAACGGTTCACCAGTACTTGTTTGTCCGGTAGAAATTGATGAAAGGAAATCGTAGAGAACACCTGCAGTATTTATCGTTCTGTTTAGTCTTTTGGCTGCTGTCTTTGCCCCCCCATATCCTGTTTTAATATACTGTCCAACTCCTCTACGTAATTTTTCTTTGTCGCCATTTTTTGCAAAACTATTGATATTTGTACGAGCTCCTCTAAACCTTCCAGAAGGTGCTATTTGCAGATCTTTTGAGGGCGATGGTTCTTTGTTGTTATTGCCGGTGTTTGAGTCATCCGGTTGATTTGGTTTTTTTTTGCCATCATCATCCGCCCATGGAGGAACCAATGGAACATTTCCTGGTGCTCCTTTGCTTGATTGTGAGGTGCCCATTATTTTTTCCTTAGTTTTATATTTATAGCTTTATTTAGGGGTTCTGGAATATTTTGTTGCAACCAGTGTTCTAAAACTGATTTTGCCCATATTTCACTACCGATTTTTTGGACAATGGCTGGTTTAATTTGAGCAGGTTTGACATTTTTAAGGAATGTGGTCAGTCGTTGTGCTTGGGTAGTATCAAGTTTTGCAACTATTAACAATGAATCAAGAATCTTAGGAGTTCCCCATTCTTTTTCCTGTTTTGCCTTATCTAATATTCGATCCATTATTATGGAGAGTTCGGATTTGGGTATAGCTTTCAATTTATCAGCAAAGCTTGATGCAACATCTGGGTTATTGATCAGGACTTCCAATAATTCCATGCCATCAGAAGATAATCTGTCCTCTGGGGTTATCAAAGCCGAATGTTCCCGACTGACATATAGAGCACCTCTTAAATCTTTATCAGATAATCTTGGTGAAAGCTCCAACCATTCAATGACAAATTTTTCATCATCTTTCCAATTCTCGGATAAGCTAATTTCTTTCCCCTTTGAAATATTATCTTCCCATTCTTCCAGAAAGACTGGTTTTCCATCACTGTCTTCATTAACTTTTGAAAGTAATTCGGAAAAAGCAGTGGCATTTCCGCAACGTTCAAAAAGAAGGAGTTTAACCAAAACGGATTCATCTACGTTTACTCCAAGAGATTCCGAAATGGACATTCGGATATATAAAGTATTTAAAAAACGTTTAATTAGTCTTGGATTTCCTTTAATCTTAGTAGATGTCGTCATTATGTTTGCAAGCCTTTCGGCCGTTTCGACCTTTTGTAAAAGAGAACTTGGTAATGATAATCCAAGACCATTAATAAATGTTCTATCAACCCGGTTCCCCTGCCAACTCAAGGATAATTGCTTGATGACCTTGTCTCGGATGTCTTCCTTTTGGTCTTTTTCTAATTCACTTGCTTCGACAAATAACAAAATTAAATAAGCTCTTACTTCTTGTGTTCCTAACGCAGGAACCCTTAGTGGAATCTGAATAAGTTTGTCAAAATAATTGATGACGAGGTCATTATTCACATCTAACTCAAAGTGCTTTTTAACGGCATGTTTTATCATTTCATCATCAGCTGCAACAACAAAAGCAGTATTTTTCAAAAACAAAAAAAGTCGAATCGCTTCTAAGGTGGAAACAGTGGTTTCTGGCAAACATCTGTCAAGATCATCAATAAGTACCACAAGAGTAATTCCAATTTCTTGCAAAGTTTCTTCAAAACTGTTTCGAATTTCTTGAATTTCTTTTGGTGGTGTTTTTTCTTCTTTTGGTTTTAAAAAACTGGAAAATTTCTCAAATGTTTTCTGTGCAGTTTCCTTTGACGCTTCGAGTGTATCTTGAGTAAGTTCCCCTTCTTGAATCTTTTTTGAAATGCTCAAAATTTCACTTATAATTCCAGTGGGTGGTAATCCCAATAGAAGAGGAGCAGCAATACCAGCACCGGCTTTTATAACCCTAAACCAATTTACTCTTTTCAAAAATTCTTTTGCTTTGTCTATTCCTTTTTGCCTGGATTCTGCTTCTTCCGTAAGCTTATTTGCTATCACTTCCATTAATGCCGCTCTTGCATCATCATACCCTTGGTATAACCATGCATTAAATTCGACAAAGACAAATTGGTTATTTTCAATCTGATTCAATGATTTTCTTATGAGCCTAATCATTGAAGATTTACCAACTCCCCATTGGCCGGAAACTCCAATTGATACAGGTTCATTTTTAGCCTCAATTATAAGTTTGGCAACTGTATCTGCTGTACAGGAAAAGTTTAAAAAATCTTTTTCAGTTTCGTTGTCTACCCACATAGTAATGCTTAATTAGCATTTCAAATTAAAACTAATCAATAAAAGTAATAAATATCTGATAATTATGACGATTGCTGAATTATCATTTAATACGTAATCCTTCACAGACCTGACAAACTTTCTCATGTTAAACAGACATGGATTCCATTGTAAAGATACCGAATAATTATTAGTTGTGATTAACAGTACTAATTTGCCTTATCAGGATATCAAAAAGACCAAGAAGTCATTAGTTTTTGATTAGAGAACTATGTTAATTGATTCAATATATGAGACTTTAACTCGTTGGCCAGCTTTTCTCTGTGCTCAAAAGATGCCCAAATTTCAAATTGACTCAACAGGTGTGAAACGACTGATTTCCCGGTGTAATTTAGACCTTATTTCTACCAAATATTTCTTTCAGTGAAGTATTAAAAAGGATACAATTTTTTACTACTAATGAAAATAGACTTGCTAATTTCAGATTTGCAAAGCCAATTGATTTTGATAGTTAGGATGAGAAATCCAACGATCCTTCTTCCCATCTTAAATTTCAAATTGAGTACCATTCAAAGTTTATCAGCATTCGCAATTGATAATTTGGATTGTATTAGCCGCTCTTTATCCTCAATAGTCATTTTACCTTTATAATGCTTCAGCGTCCGGGTATCAGCATGGCATGTGAATTCTATGATTTCTTCTTCACTAAAGCCATAATGGTTCAGAATAGTTACACATGTCTTCCGGGCAAAATATGGGTTGAAAATTTCGAGAATTTTAACCTTTTTGAAACCTTTTTCTGAATTTACCTTTGTATCAGGAACAGATATTATCCTGTCAAGTGGAATTATCCGGGCAATTGCTTTTAATGAGGATCTGAACTCTTCAACATGTAAAAATTCCGGGAAACCGTTATGCCGTTTAATAACATCGTTTAACTGCAGAATAATAGGATTTATACTTCTTTCGTTCGTTTTCTGCCGGTAAATATTCAACCTATTGTCCTGTACATACAGATGATCTGTATATAGTTCAAGGGTTCGGAATCCCCCACCAAGGACGGCAATGATAAACATATCCCTGGCAAGGTTAAGTTTTTCATCTTTAAAATCGGTATCAGCAATTAAATCGAATTCTTTAACTGTCAGCGAGTGGTCCCGTCTGGTATATATCTGCTTCTTAGCCTTTCTCTTGAGAAAGTCTGATGACTGTATAAGTTTTGTACTCTTCGAATAAGGAATCATATCATACTTCTGAAGTATATCAATATGACGCTTCAAATGTTTTACCAACTTCTGAAATGATATTTCATTATATTGGACCCTTTCAGCTTTAATAAATCGTCCCCTGTATTTGACAATCGTAAAAGGATCGTAACCACGAATATGAACAAGAGGATATCCTTTATTAATCAGATACTTTAGAAAATTTGTAATCCATGTATCATTGAAATCTTTGACTGATTCTGATGGCTTGGCATTGAAACGGTAATCATTTAATTGTACTATGAGCGACCTGTAAGAACCTGTAATTAAAGGCTCCCCATTTTTAGGATTGTCTGACCAGCAAAAACCGAATAATTCGTAGATGTTGGATTTATTGTAATTCCCGGTTTTGTACCGTTCATTAAAATTCATTGAGCTTATTCGAGAGTTCTCTTTGCTCCTTACATGATCAAAATATACTCCTTCGGCAATATTCTGTATCTCTTCTTCCGTGATGTTCTCTGTTTCATCCTCTATAACAGCAAGCTTAAACTTTTCCCAAACTTCAACAGGTACAGGCTCTCCATAAAATTTTTCAACTTCATCATTCCAGATAGTTTTTTCAACCTCACTGGTATTTTCTGTTTTTTTGGCCTTAATATTTCTGTATAAATATTTAAAGAGATTCTCAGAGGTAAGTTTGACATTCCCTTCAATCATTTTTGTAACGGTATCTTTGATTTTGCTTTCAGTTTTTAGAATCGTAAGATTCAATGTCTTGTTTGATTTTCTGTTGTCAAATTCATCCGCAGACACCAGAACCTGTCTTTTTAAATCATCCAGCACCTTTATTTCAAGAGTAATCTTATTACGGAACCTACCCTGATCATTTGATCCGATGAAGACTCTTATTTTAAGCTGGTGCAAACTATCTTTCTTGCGGGCAGGTGATTTTTTAAATGGATTCGTCCGTATTTCCAGGTTTTCAAATTTCATTGATTGCGGAATTTATACAAAGATATAAAAATCTGCCACAAAATCTGCCACAAAATCCGCCACAAGAAAATGCTAAGATGCTCATTAAATGACAATTAATCTTTCTGCTCGAGTCCCGTCCGCACCGCTGAAATAAAAAGATAGACCGCTGTTTATCAGCGGTTTATTCGTTTTTAAATCCCTCATTTGTGCTGCCATTGTGCCTGCCAGCTTTAAAACTGGTCATTTTTACCCTCTCTTTCATGC
>JAKQQL010000307.1:0-9334 GCA_029564175.1 Candidatus Cloacimonadota bacterium | reverse complement strand
ACTTATCTCGGCGGCGTAAAGAGTCTCGTTCTGGTTCCGGACTTTCTGAGCGCGAAGGATTTCAGAATGTTTACCAAGATGCCAACATCCGCTTCATGGAGAGTTCTGATTCACGAGGTATTTCATAACTTCGGTCACTTTTGCGGAGTTGATAACGGACATACTTTTGCGGAAGCTAATAAAGCTAAATGGCCTGCGTGGTACGCAGAACTCGTCAAAGATAACGCAGGAAAGAACGGAGAACTCTTCTGGTACGAAGGCCTGATTTCGCGCAGGGATAATTCTGATAATTTTGCTGAAGTTAAAAAAGCGAAAGAATCATATCTGCCTCAGCAAGATGTTTTTAAAAAAGCATTAGTTTATTCTTCAAAAACTTCAGATGATGCATGTACTTACGCACGCGAAATTTTGTCAAACGCGGATAAAGTACAGAATGATTTGAAGAAACAGACTGAGCTTATAAAATCAGCGATAGATAAGGCTCCATTGATGCCGCTTCCTCTTTTTAAATACGTTTATGCCGTGCAGTGGCGTGAGAAAAATTATGAAAAATCAATTCCGTATTACGAAAAATATCTCGAACTTTTTTCAGGTTTTGACGATTCTGACTCGGCACTCATTTATTTAGTAGGTTGGTACACATCGAAGAATCCGTCTCATGCGCTTTCTCTTCTTGAAAGGCACGGGCAGAATCCATCGAGTGAAAAGATCAAAAATGAATTTGAAGCGCGGAGGATTAAGATTCTGAAGTTGTTGAAAAGGAATGATTAATTCATAAGGCTTCGCCTTATGTATCCTGTTTTTGCATGGATCATGCAAGAATATCAAAGGGCGTTCCACGCCCTTTACCCAGTTTTGCCCGAGAGTCAGGCATAGTTTCAAAGACTTCGTCTTTGGAATCTGTTTTTTGCCCGGCTACCGTGCTTGTACAAAAGGTGTTTCACACCTTTTAAATCCGTTTGTCCGGGCACCGGACTTGTTGTCAAAGGGACGAGGAGCTCAGTCGCCGCTCCTCATCCCTTTGAGATCCCTCTCCTGGCTTTTGCCGGGCGAATTCCTCGCACCGGCTTTGCCGGATGCTGCGGTCGCCCGAGTTGTGTCGCTCTTTGAGCGACATTTTAATGGTTTTTTTCTCTCATTCTTCATTTGCTGTAGTGCTTTGTAAACCTTCTGTCATTTGTCATTCCAACGTACTATCTGTTATTATTTCGATTTTTCCGTCATCCCTGCGAATGCAGGGATCTCATTATCCCATACTACATTCCAACATTCGACTCCGCTCAGTAAACACATAATTTCTGCTTGGTCATATGATTTATTTTGCGTTTGACATACTTAAGAAACTTTTGTATTAAGAATATAATGATCATGTAGCTGAGATATTCTACGGATGTTTCGGGTATTATTTCAGTGTCTGTGGATATGGCAAAAAGGACGAGTATTAAAAGAAGAACCCTTTTTGAAAATGTTTCAATTGTGTATATTATTCCAATTCGGGATGTTATACGTATTACGTATATATGTAGTTATGTGCCATAGCCAGCCCAACTTAACGGCGCCCGGCGTCCGTGCCGGGCGTTGTGGAAAAGAAATTTATTGTAAGGGATATAGAATAAATGTCATTTAATAATATTTTAGAAAAATATCGAAAAGTTTCTTTTTCAGAAAGAGATAAAGGCGACCGTTTTGAAAGGTTAATGCAGGCATATCTTTTAACTGATACTAAGTATGCTTATAAATTTAAACAAGTTTGGTTATGGTCTGAATTCCCAAGCAGAAAAGATTTTGGCGGAACTGATACTGGAATTGATTTAGTTGCACAGACTATTGAAGGCGACTATTGGGCAATACAATGCAAATGTTTTCAGGAAAATACGACAATCGATAAACCCGCTGTCGATACATTTCTCTCAACATCGAGTAAAGAATTCAAAGATGAGAATATGAAAACCGTTAGTTTTTCTCATCGTCTTTGGATTTCAACAACAAACAAATGGGGAAGTAATGCTACCGAAGCTATAAAGAATCAACTACCACCAGTAACGCGACTTAATCTTTATGATTTACAAGAATCAGCAGTAGATTGGGAAAAACTCGACAAAGGCATTACCGGTGAAAATTCAAGAACAAGCAAGAAAACATTAAAACCCCACCAAAAAGAAGCCGTAGATAAAACACATGATTATTTCAAAGGTAACGACCGTGGGAAATTAATTATGGCCTGCGGTACAGGAAAGACCTTTACCGCTTTAAGAATTGCAGAAAACGAAACTAATGGTAAAGGTCTTATTCTATTCCTTGTTCCATCAATTGCCCTTTTAGGCCAGATGCTAAGAGAATGGTCAGCAGACGCAATCGAACCGATAAATCCTATCTGTATTTGTTCTGACCCGGAAGTATCAAAAAAGAAAACTAAAAATGAGGATACCGACAATTACAGCGTTATTGATTTAGCATTACCAGCTTCAACAAATGTAAAAGATATTATCTCTCAACTTAACAAGACCAAGAAAACTGGCATGACGGTAGTTTTTTCTACATACCAGTCTATTGATGTTATTGCGAAAGCTCAAAAGGAACTCCTTAAAAGTAAAAAGGACAGTGGCATATTCGATGTAATCATTTGCGACGAAGCTCATAGAACCACTGGTGTAGCCCTTACCGATGAAGATTCTTCTGCGTTCATAAAAGTACATGATAATTCATTCATTAAAGCTAAGAAAAGAATATACATGACTGCCACTCCCCGACTTTACAGTGATGACGCTAAAAGCAAGGCGGCCCAGGCTGAAGCCATATTGTGTTCAATGGACGATGAATCACTTTACGGTGAAGAAATATATAGAATCGGCTTTGGTGAATCCGTTGAAAGAGACTTGTTGACAGACTATAAAGTACTGATTCTTACCCTCAACGAAAATGATGTCCCTCCGGCAATACAAAGAATGATCTCAAGTAGGGACAGTGAAATCAATACCGATGATGCTTCGAAATTGATTGGCTGTATTAACGCTCTTTCAAAACAAATACTCGGTGATGATGGTCTTATCAAAGAACTTGACCCTGAACCAATGAAAAGAGCCGTTGCTTTTTGCCAAAAGATAGTTGTTTCTAAAAAGATTACTGAAACTTTCAACACAGCAACAAGTGTTTATATTGATTCCTTGCCGTCAGAAAAAAAAGAACAAATGATTGCAGTTTCATCAAAACATATTGACGGTACAATGTCAGCACCACAACGAGACGAACTTCTCGGCTGGTTGAAGGCCGAACATGATGACGAATGCCGAATTTTAACTAATGTTCGCTGTCTGAGTGAAGGTGTGGATGTACCCTCTCTTGATGCCGTAATGTTTTTGTCCGCACGGAACTCTCAAGTTGATGTTGTTCAATCTGTCGGCCGAGTAATGAGAAAATCACCCGGCAAAAACTATGGCTACATTATTATTCCGGTATTAGTTCCGGCAAGCGTTGAAGCCGATAAAGCACTTGATGATAATGAAAGATACAAAGTCGTCTGGACTGTTCTTAACGCTCTACGGGCACATGATGACAGGTTCAATGCAACTGTTAATAAAATCGAGCTGAATAAAAAACGTCCTGAACAGATTCTTGTTGGTCGGCCTGAATATACCTATGATGAACAGGGAAGCGCAGTATCTACCGTTGCCGATGGCGATAAAGCTTCATACGGTTCAACAATTAGCGAACAGCTTTATCTGCAATTTGAGCAGCTTCAAAATGTTGTCTTTGCCCGAATGGTACAAAAAGTCGGAGACCGCCGGTATTGGGAACAATGGGCAAAAAATGTCGCTGAAATTGCTGAAAGGCAAATTGAACGTATTGACAAGCTTATAAAATCAGATGGAAATCATAAACAAGTTTTTGAAAACTTCCTTATCGGTCTCCAGAAAAATATCAATCCAAGTATAACAAGGCAGGAAGCGGTTGAAATGCTGTCCCAGCATATCATCACAAAACCTGTTTTTGAGGCTTTATTTGAAGGTTATTCGTTTGTAAAAAGCAATGCAATATCTGTGTCAATGCAGACCATGCTTGATCTTCTGGAAGCCCAGGCAATAGAAAAAGACACAGCCGTTCTTGATAAATTCTATGATTCAGTAAGAAAGCGTGCCTCCGACATTGATAATGCCGAAGGCAGACAAAGAATCATTATTGAGCTTTACGACAAATTCTTTAAAACAGCCTTCCCGAAAATGGTTGAAAGGTTGGGTATTGTTTATACTCCCATTGAAATAGTGGATTTCATAATACATTCTGTTAATGATGTTCTGAAAAAGGAATTTGACCGTACTATTTCAGATGAAAACATACATATCCTTGATCCGTTTACCGGAACCGGCACATTTATTACACGACTTCTCCAAAGCGGACTTATTGAAAAGAAAGACCTTGAACGAAAATATTTACATGAACTTCACGCGAATGAAATCGTATTACTCGCCTATTACATCGCGGCTGTAAATATTGAAAATGCTTACCATGATTTACTCGGTGACGGCAAGGAATACCAAAGCTTTGACGGCATTTGCTTGACTGATACTTTTCAACTCGGCGAGACTCCGGAAAGTGAGCAACTGTTTTCGGAGATGTTTCCTCAGAACTCTGAACGTGTTGCTGCGCAAAAAAAAGCTCCGATTCGAGTTATTATTGGAAATCCACCTTATTCAGCAAAACAAAAATCTACTAATGACAATGCACAAAATCAAAGTTATACAAAACTTGATAAAAGGATTTCCGAACTTTATGGTAAAGATGTTAAAACATCAAATATAAATACTTTGTACAATCCCTATATTAAAGCTTTTAGATGGTCAACTGACCGTCTCGAAAATGAAAATGGTGGTATAATCTGTTTTGTTTCAGATGGTGGATGGGTTGAAAACAATTCACATGTAGGTTTTCGTAAATGTATCGAAAGGGAATTTTCTGCAATATATGTTTTTAACCTACGCGGTAATCAACGGACAAGTGGAGAATTATCAAGGAAAGAAGGTGGGAAAATATTCGGTTCTGGTTCTCGCACTCCTATTGCTATCACATTACTTGTGAAAAACCCTAAAATAAAATCAGAAAAGGCGACCATTCAATACCACGACATCGGAGATTATCTAAGTCGTGAAGAAAAATTATCTATTGTTAGAAAGTTCCATTCAGTTTCAAATGAAGTATTAAAGTGGAAAAATATATTTCCAAATGAACATGGTGATTGGTTAGGAGAGCGTAGTGATGTTTTTGAAACCTTCATACCTCTTGAACCTACAAGTAAGTTTGATTCATTATCACCGTCTTTTTTTATCATCAACAGCTTAGGTGTTTTTACCAATCGTGATCCATGGTCTTATAATTTTTCAAAAAAGGAATTGTCTGTTAATATCAGTCGAATGATAGATTTTTACAACGATGAGGTAGATAGGTTTATTAAACATAAATCAAAATCGTCTTCTATTGACACAAACGATTTTATTGATAAAAATTCAAAAAAAATAAGCTGGACTAGCAGTTTAATTCCAAAGTTAGAAAAGGGTATAAAAGCTCATTTTGAAAAAAATAAAATTTATCATGCCATTCATAGACCATTTATTAAGGAACTTATTTATTTTGGTGAGCATTTAATTCATAGAAGGGGACAGTTTCAAGAATTCTACCCACGACCATATGAATATGATAATATGGTAATATTTTTAACAGGTATCGGGGCAAAAGGCGATTTTAGCACTTTTATTACTAATAAAATATCTGACGGTCAATTAGTACAAAATTGTCAATCATTACCTCTTTACTATTACGAAGAACGCTCAAAACAAAGTCCTAGTTTATTTGATGCGACTGGTGATAATGAATTTATCAAACGAGATGGTATTTCAGATTTCATTCTTGAACGTGCAAAAAAACAGTATGGAAAGAATGTAACCAAAGAAGATATTTTCTATTATGTTTACGGTTTCCTCCACAGCCCGGAATACAGAACAACCTTTGCTAATGACCTGAAAAAAATGCTTCCTCGCCTTCCTCTTGTTGATGAGCCAAGAGAATTCTGGAAATTCAGCAAAGCTGGCCGTGAACTCGCTGAACTACATGTAAACTATGAAAATGTAGAACCATACCAGAAAGTAAAAGTCACCGGAGATGACGGCAAATTCTATACCGTTGAAAAAATGCGCTTTCCTGCTAAAGACCGGAAAGACACTATCATTTATAACAGTAAAATCACAGTTTCAAATATTCCTGAAAAAGCCTATGAGTATGTAGTTAATGGAAAAAGCGCTATTGAATGGATTATGGAACGCTACCAGGTGACAGTTCATAAGGAAAGTGGTATTAAAAATGACCCGAACGATTGGGCGAAAGAAGTCGGGAATCCGAGATATATTCTTGATTTGCTTCTGAGTATTATCAATGTCAGCGTGAAGACTGTTGATATTGTTAATGGTTTGCCGAAGGTGAAGTTTGAATAAATAATATGGAGTATCGTAATGATTGAGAAAACAAACGATTATTTGATTGGTATAGCGATAGGTGTCCGTTTCAGAGCAAATTTTTCAATTGAAGACCAATTGGGAAAAATCGTAGATACGATTTTATATACGAAGAAATCATTTTTCAATCCCGAAGTTTTTCCTCAGGTGAGAAATATGATCGGAAGAAAAATGCTTTTTAATGAACTTACAGAAGATAAAATACATATTGATAATTCAAACATTATCCTTGAAATAAATTTTAGCGAGAAAAGCAAATTTTCAAAAGATAGCATTGATGCAATTCTAAATGCTTTTGAGTCAGAGATAATTGATAGAATCCTGCGAGATTTTAAAATTAAAGAAATTCTTCGTGTTGGCTATGTCAAACGATATCTTTACCAAATTGATAAATTAGCATCATCGTTTGTAAATAAAACCATCGGTAAAACTATTGAAGGCATTAATGACATTAACTTAAGTTTTTCTAAAAAAATACCTACATCTGAAGGGCTTACAAAAAAGGATGTAAATGATTACGACAACGTTATTTTCAATATAATAAAAAAATCCGATCTAGATGAAATCTTTATGTCAATAGATTATCAAAGATATTTTAATCCATTTTTACCAGCTGCATCTGAAATTAAATTTTCAAATTTTATTCAGCGCGCTAATGCCTTTAATGACAACAATTATCCAGAATGGATAAATAAAAATTATACGGAGGCTATTGATGTCGAATAGATATAGCCATACCGGTAAATCAACTCAACAAAAGGAAGCATATAAACGATATATACCGAAAATTGATTATGAGCCGACTTTAGATGACTCATTGGAATTTAATAATACCGAAAAAGCAGGTGAAGATTTATCTGAATCGACTATTAAAAGGAAAAGACCTGTTAGTATTAATTATATTGTTTCAGAACATTTAAGGGAAAACTGGTTAAAATATCTAATCGGTGGTCTTTTAATTATTGGTTTGTTTTTAATCAATGAATCGAGAATTGAATTTAAATTATTTGATTACAAACTCATTGAAATTAAAAACTCTGTTGATAAAATCGAAAAGAAAGTCGAATCGCACGAAAAGAATTTAATTGAGAACAATGTTAAAATTGATACAATTCAAAAACGATTTAAGTGAACAGCTGCATACCTCGCTTAACAAGAGTTGTTAAATTATTTAGAGGTTAAATATGGACGAGTTAAATAAAGAGAATAATGGTGTTGATGAATATTATGAAGAAGAAGAAATAAGTGATGAAGAATTAATTGTATCAGATGATGTCGAGAGAAAAATAATATGGCAACCAAAAGATTTTACTATCCGAGAATTGCAAACAATGAAATTAGATGGCGACCTGGATTTACAACCAGATTACCAGAGAAATTTCGTAATTGATAAACCCAAAGCAAGCCGCTTAATTGAATCAATTCTAATGGATGTTCCAATCCCAGTTATTTATCTCGCAGAAGAAAAAAATGGCAGCTTTAGTGTAATTGATGGTCAGCAAAGACTTGCTTCATTTATTGGTTTTGTTGAGGGAATATTTCCTGATGACAAAAAAACTGATTTTAAACTTACCGGATTAAGAATTTTAAGAGAATTAAATAAAAAGAAATTTTCAGACCTTGATAAAAAGCTACAAAATAAAATTAAAACTACCACCCTGCATTCAATTTTGATAAAAAAAGAATCGAATGATGATATTAAATTTGAAATTTTTGAGAGATTAAACACAGGCGCAATAAAACTTAATGAAGATGAAATTAGAAATTCTGTCTACAGAGGACCTTATATCGAATTATTAGACGAACTTGCAGAAAATTCTGTTTTTCATTCTCTTGTAAGAAAAGATAATTTTAAAAAAAGAATGATTTATCGTGGCATGATATTGCGCTTTTTGGCTCTATCTGAAAAATCATACATGAATTATAAACCAAGTATAAAACAATTTTGCAATAAAGAACTGCGTGATAACAGATTTTTAAATAAAGATAAAGCAGGTGAGTATAAAAAACGGTTTGAGCATTGTATTGATTTATGTCGTACGGTGTTTGGAGAAAATTCATTTAGAAGATTTTTACCCGGAAATGAAGATGATTTTAATGGCAAATGGACAACCAGTCGAATAAACATGGCTTTATATGATATTCAAATGTGTGGTTTCGCTATTTATGATAAAAATCAAATTGTCTCTCATTCTGATGAAATACGTGATAAATTACTTCAACTCATGACAAATGACGAAGAATTTATTAGATCAATAGAAATCCAGACAAGTGATAAAGAACAGGTTACTAAACGATTTAAAATATGGTTTGATACTCTTGATTCCATTGTTACACATAAACAACAAGACAGAAACTTTGCTTATAAAATTAAAGAAGAATTATTTGCAAAAGATAAAAAATGTAAACTGTGCAATCAAAATATAATGATGATTGAAGACTCTGAAGTCGATCATATAATTCCTTTTTCAAAAGGTGGAAAGACTGAAATTAAAAATGCACAAATTACTCATAGATATTGTAATAGAAAGAAAAACAATTCTGTGTAGCGCCTCCGCCGTCCTGGCTCCGGCGTCTTTATTGTGGGGGCTGGCTACGGCACATAACACAGGCTATGCGCTTCGTCGCTGCGCTCCTCGGCCTTCGGCACATTGGCCTTCGCTGCGCTACGGCCAACGTCGCATAGCCTGGGAACGTTATACGCCATATTTGATAATTGTTTTTGAAAAAAAATAAATATTATCAATTTACGTATAACAACATTGGAGGATATAAATGCAAGAGATAAATGATGAGGAAATAATTGAAGATATTGAATCTGAAAATGAAGACGA
>JAKQQL010000275.1:0-1028 GCA_029564175.1 Candidatus Cloacimonadota bacterium | reverse complement strand
AAGCTTGAGACTTCGAAGAAAAATTGTTTCTTTCGGAAATAGTCTGTCCAAGAACTTTTTTAATAGCATCATTTATCAAAAAAGATAATGATAGCTTATTAAGTTTTCTTAATTCTATCCCTGATTCATATAAATCAAGGTTTAAGGTGAAGTGAATTTGCTTATATTCTATGTTTTTAACTTGGTATTTAATTGTTCCAATAGAAGCCAATTTATCATTAAAGCAATATGATGTTATTATATCATTCATAATTGTTGAAATGAGCTTGGAAATTGTCGTCTTTCTGATTATACAAGCTTCATTTAAGAGTTTAAAAGACGATAATTCGATATTTGCTGTTGTTCGTGCTTTCATTGGTGTTACCTCAATTAATATAACGAAAATATAAGAGTGTATTTTATGTTTTCTTTAAAAACTGCATAGTTATCCATTTTTAGAGACATAATTGTAATTTTTGATTAGCAATCGCACTTGACATTAGACTGGCGGTAAATAATCAGATAAAACAGAGAGGAATATAATGATAAACATAATTCTTTGCGGCGGAAGCGGAACAAGACTATGGCCTTTATCACGCCAGATGTTTCCAAAACAGTTTGTTGATATCACTGGAGAAACATCATTGTTTCAGGAAACTGTATTAAGAAATTCAGGAATGTGCGAAAAATTTTGCATTGTTACGAATTCTGATCATCAGTTTATCGCTTCTCATCAATTAGATGAACTTAAACTCAAAGTAAATGATGTAACGTATCTTCTCGAACCTGTAGGCAGAAATACTGCTCCGGCAATTGCTCTTGCCTGCTTCTCTTTTGATCCGGAAGAAATAGTATTTGTTACTCCTTCTGATCACTTAATTAGAAAAACTGAAATATATACCGAAAAAGTTCATATTGCCCGTCAGAATGCTGAAAAAGGAAATCTTGTGACATTTGGAATTACAGCTGATTATCCTGAAACGGGATACGGATACATCGAAGCTTCAAATGATTGTATAGATAATGCTGATTCTCTATTTAAAGTAATG
>JAKQQL010000260.1:0-41732 GCA_029564175.1 Candidatus Cloacimonadota bacterium | reverse complement strand
GTCTGTAAATAGATCAAGAGGTTTCTTCACAGTTCATGAAAGAGAGAACTGTAAGCCTCTATATATATACACCGGACAAAATTGCAAAAAATCTACTTTTTTTGGAATTTTTATTTTTTTTTAGATTTCATGTAACTAATCAGGTACTTGTTACGCCATAAATGTGTTTCTGCAAAATGTCCTTTTTAAAAAAATGTTAAAACTGTCCGTAAGGAGGGATGTTTAATTATGAATGATGAATGAATTTCCTAACTGGATGGTCGCACTCAAATACTATTTTAGTGTATTTAGTACCTTTTCGTGGTAATAAAATTCGGCCGCACATCCGAAAAACCCGTACTATAAGCATCTTGCTTGTAGCCTTTTCTGCAAGCTAGAATCTTGCAGTACGATTGCGGATTTACGGCGCTTCGCTTCGCAAATCCCTACAGGTGCTTTTCAATTTATCATTTATTGCACAGCATTTGTTACTGTTTTTTTTAAACAACAACCAGTATCTGAGTAGTTTCCATCTGTTCCATCTGTGTTTAATAATTCTTAAAAAGAATATACTCGCAAAGAGCGCAATGTTCGCAAAGTAGAAAACAGGATTTGAGTTAAAAATGCGTACGCTTCTTGTGTGACCTACTACAGATTTGACTTAAAAAACTGTTGGATGCAAGTAGTAATTCTCGCAAAGAGCACAAAGTACGCAAAGTAGAAAATAGGGTTTGAGTTAAAAATGCGTACGCTTCTTGCCTGACCTACCGCAGATTTGACTTAAAAACTATTGTTTTCATCGCAAAGACTATTTCTAATTCATCATGAGAAGCGCTTATCTCTGTGTTCTCTGAATTCTCTGTGGTTATTAATTCTTAAAAGTGGTTTTCTCGCAAAGAGCGCAATGAGCGGAAAGTAGATTTCCCAATTCATAACTCATAATTCAAAATTCATAATTAGAAGAAATTATTTGTTCTCTATGTCCTCTTTGTTTAAATATCCGTGTTCATCGGTCAAATCCGTGTCTAAAAAACTTCCTCACAATAAGCCAGTTCCCAGCCATGAAAAACGATAATCACTTTTTTGAGTTTGATCGACCCATAAGGTGGCAGTGCCAGCATCTTGCAGGCGAAGTCGTCATTGGCATACTGACTCAGTTGTTTTTCAGCATCTGCAATCTTTATAGCGACATCTTTTTCCAGTGCTTTATCTTTAACACTGCGTGGAATATACTTAAATTCAATCAGCCAGGCATATTCCATATCCGGATATCGGGCAACAAAAGGTTTGAGTATCATGTCAGCATAACCTTTATTCATCTCTTCTTCGGAGGCTGCGATGTAGTAGTCATAGATATTCATATATGCCAGATAAAAGGCTTTGACGACCTTTTCATTGTCCATATAATCTCTTAGCTTGGTTTGTGCCTTGATAAGTGATTCAATAAAGTAAAAGACCGGTTTGAATTCCCCTGTATAAGCCATATCTGCCAGGTTATCCTTGAGTTTCAGAATATCAAAAGAGAAATGATAGGCATAATAGACCGACTCTCTGATATATTCAAAGATCATCCGGCGAATACTCTCATTGGGGATTACCAGCCAGGGTCTGCCCTTAATGGTTCTTCCGGAATGGGTCAGTAAACCAAAATAGTAGAGCAAAGAGATAAAATTATCCGGATCAGTAATCCGGTCAAATGGGAAGCTGCTCACAATATCAGAAGCAATACCTCCATCATCGGCAATTTTGGATAGACTCTCAAAGTTGCCATTGAGTTTTTTATCCATGATAATCAGGTACCTGAGTTTGCCATAATCCATGCGCAGGTTGTCGTCAATGAGGTTTGTAGGGATATTCTGAACATCAATGGCTTCTTTTAAAAAATACAAGACCGCATCTGAATTATATACAGATTCCTTCACTGACATAGAAAACTGATAATGGTCAAACCATTTCTTCATTACACTCAAGGCTTCTGTTTTATCAATTTTAAGTGCTCCTTCAGAAATATAGTAGTCCAATATTTCATTGACATCCTTTTCTGTAAAGCCAAGTATTGAGTTAAACGCAACAGAATTTGTCATATTGTTTCCAATATTAAAGCCACTGGTGACATCATCCATTGTAACAGGAGAGACACCGGTAATAAAAAGCCTTGCCAGACCAGAACCTGATCCGGAAGTCAGCATTTTAAGATTGGTAAAGAACTGCTTAAAATAACCAGCCTGTCTGGTGATTTTCTTATATTCCTGTTCACCAAAATCAGTCAACAAGGTATTCGTAAAGTTATCGTATTCATCGATTAGCAGGTATATTTTATGATTACTTTTAAGTAACTCAATAGAAAGTGTATGTAATTTTTCATGAGCAGACTTATCTTCTTTTGTTTTTTGTATCAAGTCATCAGTGAGTAAGTCTCTATAAGTTTCTAGAAACGCCTCTATCACTTTGTTACAATACCGATTAAAATCTTCCTGAATCTTCTCTTTTTCTTTCAAGATAGCAGAAAAGTTAAAGTAAAGCACCATATACTTCGCTCTTTCTTCGGTTGGATGTTCAAGAATCCATGTATCATGATAAAATTCTGCAAATCGGTCTTTCTTTTTGATATCATAATAGCTTTGAAGTGTGGAAACCAGTAATGATTTACCAAATCGGCGCGGACGAATCAGAAATATATAAGGGGTTTTTTCCAGCTCAGGAATATACATCGTTTTATCTACATAGTAATCATTATGAAAATTCACATATTCAAAGTCTGATTTTCCGTAAGGGATTCTCTTTATCTTAGCCATCATCCACTCCTTTTTAACATATTTTGCATAATGCAGTTACTTTGTCAAGCAGTAAAGTGAAAAGCATTTTATCCACGGTTGAAATCCTAATTCTCCGGCAGACCTAAAAGTGCCAAAAACCTTGTCATCCTGAACGAAACGCTGGAACCCCTTGACATAAAAAGCCCTGAAAGGGCTAAATATGGATAGCCCATGGTTTTAACCGTGCGGTTTGAGAATCACCCACCCTTCCCGCTCCATAGGAGCGGAACAATCCAAGTCTAACACTAGAGTATTGTCTGGTATCGCCAGACATTATCCAGCTGATATGATCTCACAGCTTTATCAAATTCATTGTAAACTTAAGTTAAGTCTCCATGATCAGATTCGAAACATAAAGCAATGAGGAATCAGAGCTGAAATCTATTTTTTTGTATTATATGTATTAAGTTTCTGATAAGGAAAGGATAAGGAAAGGAAAAGGAGTGAATAGAGAATAGAGTCATAAAAAAGTTACTTTTTTAGGTTCAGGTATTAAAACAAACATGGCAGATTTATAATGTTTAATTGTAATTTTGTGAGTAAAAGATTCATTTATACCACTTGGTTAATCCAATTTGATTAATTGATACTTCATATTCCCAAGACTAATATACTGGCAATATAACATCAAGTACTGTCCACTGACTTTGTTCACTTCATAGAACGCATCTTTAGAGTTGGTTGCTTAATTGACTAAATCCATATCCACACAAATGGCAATCCATGTATGACAAGAAAGCGCTATGCTTTCGCTATGTTCCCTATTCTTCCTGTGTCTTACTTCAGACCCTATTGTTACCAATTACGCACTTGACCTCAGATTGACTTCCCGTCGGTTAGGTGTCAGGCCTTCTTTCAGTTCATCGGCTCAGAAAGCATTCCAGTCAAACAAAAAGGTGCAGTATTTACTGCACCTTTTTAATATGGGTTGAAACGATTAACTTCTTAAAATGCAAAGTTATAAGGGATGGAGTCTGATAATAGGCAAGATAATCTTTCTCTCAATCCTGACAAAGGCAAAACTTATCATCTAGAGAGAAATTCATTCTTTTAGCGCTTTTTCAATCGAAGTGATAACTGCATTGTCTAAAGGTGTGGTGGTAGAACCAAATCGATTGAGTATTTTCCCTTCTCGCGAAATGAGAAATTTATTGAAATTCCAACTGATTTTACCACCAAAAGCCGGATTCGTTTTTTTGTCTGTAAGGTACTGATAGAGTGGGTGGATTGATTTACCGGCAACGGAAATCTTCTCAAACATTGGGAAGGAAACACCGTAATTCAAACGGCAAAAGTTTTCTATCTCTTTGTTTTCGCCTGGTTCCTGATTTAAGAAATTGTTGGCAGGAAAACCAAGAACTACAAAGCCTTCTTTTTCGTACCGTGTATATAATTCCTGTAAGCCATCATACTGTTTTGTAAATCCACATTTACTGGCAGTGTTTACAATTAAGAGAACTTTCCCTTTGTAAGTCTCCAGTTTTATTTCCTGACCGTCAATGCGTTTAAGATTGATGTCATAAATAGATGTTGCTGTGAGCATACTAATACCTCCTATTAGAATGATGATTGCAATAGTGAGTCTGAATATATTTATCATGATGTCCTCTTTTTTAAAATTTTATTGTTGCACCCAGTACCGCATAGTTGAATAAAGCAAATCCATATACTTCGTCATTATCTGAGCCTCCTTCTAAGATGCGATATCCGGCTTTGAGAGATAGTTTTGGGTTAATCGAATAAGTTGCAGCCAGTAAGACATCTTCAGCTCTGCCTTGTGGAGCAGCCAGGGCATCACCCTCCAGCAGAAAAGAGAACTTGTCAGATAAATAATGACGATATCGGAAATTAATGATGGGAACAAAACCTACATTTGTCTTTTCTCCAGTGAGTCCATTTCCTTCTAAAGCAATTTTTGCATCTCTGATTTTAGCTGTTAAACCCATACCAAATTCATTTGCAGTGGTCTGAATGAAATCGTAACGATAAGTCAGCCGATAAGAATTGAACATATAAATTGCATTGAGATTTTCATTTGCAGGAAAAGTGACACCGGCAAAATCAATTGTCTTGTCAGATCTGCCTGATGCTTTTACTTTAAGTGGTGCGTATAGAACAGAAAGCGTATGCTTTTCTCCAAATGTATGAGAGACCCTTAATCTTAAAAATGCTTTTGCATCTGAGGACAGATCCTCTGTCAGAGAAAAGCGGGTACCTGTATCACCTGGTATTCCGACATCGTTCATTGCATTAGAAACCAGCCCTGATTCCAAATCAAAAGACGTTTGTGCAAATGCGACTGTAAGCCAGGCAGTCATTAGAAGTATCTGTAAGAAATATCTATTATTAACTTTCATTTTATCTCCTTTTTTAAAGAAGATAATAAAATTCATGAAATTGCCAAATAGAAAGATTTCTAATGACTATCCTGGCTGATGTATTTGATTAAATCATTCTATGAAGACTGCATTTGAATCAGCATATTGAAAAGACGCTGCTATTCATATCTCAGGGCATCAATCAAATTGAGATTAGCTGCCTTTTTCGCAGGATACCAGCCGAAGAATATGCCGATTGCACAGGAAAAAGTAACGGACAAAATGACTGACCAGGAGGTAATCGCAATAGACCACTTCATGATCTTCTCCAGTACCATAGACGTTCCAAACCCAAGCAATATACCGATAATACCACCGAGTGCACTAATCATGACTGCTTCAATAATGAATTGTAAGAGAACATCTTTTTTCTTTGCACCGACAGCCATACGGATACCAATCTCTTTAATTCTCTCCGTAACAGAGACCAGCATAATATTCATGATCCCGATACCGCCAACTAATAAAGAAATTCCAGCTATACTGGCAAGTAAAAGCGTCATTGTATTGGACACACTGTTGGATGTTTCGGCAATATCAGTCTGAGATCTGACAATAAAGTCATCACTGGTAGCCGTTCTATTTCTGCTTAACAGATATTCCATCAGGTCTTCCTGGAGTTTAGGGATTGCTTCTTTGGAAACAGCTGATACAAAGATACTCAGAGAGGGTCTTCTGTCGCCCACCAAACGTCCTAATACCATTGAATAAGGTGCTATGACTACATCATCCTGGTCTCCGCCCATGACACTCTGCCCTTTTGATTTAAAAACGCCGACGACTTTTACCGGTACATTTCTCACACGGATGATCTTACCAACAGGAGATTCATTCGGAAATAAATTAGTCGCAATCGTATTACCAATTACAACTACTTTTGAACCGGAACGGACATCATTGGAAGTAAAAAACTCTCCTTCTTCCATTTCATAATTACGGATAAACTGAAAATCGACATCAACTCCCATGACAGAAGTACGCCAGTTTAAGGATTTATATTTAAGCTGTCCCCATGAGCGTACCATCGCTGAAGCATAGAGAATATCTTTGTATTCCGCTTTAATATTTTCCACATCTTCCAGCTTTAAGCCACTGCTGCCACCGGCTTCTGTTCTCACACTAGAACGATTAAACATATTAGACATCATGGTAATGACATTGGTTCCCATTGAGTTAATCTGGTCATCGACTATTTTTTTGGCACCCTGACCTACTGCCAGCATGGTAATAACAGCTGCGACACCTATAATGATACCCAGCATGGTTAAAAAAGTTCTGGTTTTATTTCTTAATAATGATTTCATTGCTATTTGAAATATTGCATAGATTGGCATATTCTTCCTCTTTTACTCCCTTCTTTTAATCTACAAGCATCTTTAATCGCAAGCTGGTAGCTTACGTTACGTCAAATGACATGCAAGATGCTTGTAGTACGAAGTATTTCTTACGCTTATACTCTCTTCTGTTAATCTACAAGATTCCTAATCATCTTCTTCAACTGGCAGATTTTTTAAGTCTTCCAACGCATTCTTGGGTTTATCATTCATCACATCTGAACGAATTTTACCATCCTTGAAAATGATCAGACGACTGGCATACTGAGCAATATCCATTTCGTGGGTGACTAATATGACCGTAATCCCATTTTTATGTAGTTCCTGAAATACGGACATGACCTCGATACTGGTACGACTGTCCAGATTACCGGTAGGTTCGTCTGCCAGCATAATCAGTGCATGATTCACAATCGCACGGGCAATCGCCACACGCTGTTGTTGGCCGCCGGATAACTGATTGGGGAAATGATGGGCACGTTCAGCAATCTTCACCGTTTTTAAGGCAGCCATCACTTTTTCTTTTCGTTGGTGTGCATTTAGATTCGTACTGTACAAGAGAGGTAATTCTACATTTTCAAATGCAGTCGTACGGGGTAAGAGATAAAATGACTGGAAAACAAAACCTATCTTCTCATTACGGATATTAGACAATTCATCTTCTTTTAACGAATGAATGTCAATCCCATCCAGAATGTAATTTCCTGATGTTGGGGAATCCAGACAACCGATCAGATTCATCAGGGTCGTTTTTCCTGAACCACTCGCACCCATAATGGCTACAAACTCGCCTTTTTTGATGTCCAGATCTACATGCCGAAGTGCATGAACTTCTGTTTCACCCATTTGGTAAGTTTTACTCAGTTTTTCTATTTTAATGAGGTGTTCGCTCATTGATTCTTCTCCTTAATCTTTCACACTGTTGCTGTAGCGCAAGCTACCAGCTTGCGAACTATAACTTTGGCAAGCAGGGTTGCTTGCCCTACAACTAACTTGCGATCTTGTTTTCTTTGGCAAGCAGGGTTGCTTGCCCTACAACCAGATTGCGTTTTTGTTTTCTTTGGCAAGCAGGGTTGCTTGCCCTACAACCAGATTGCGTTTTTGTTTTCTTTGGCAAGCAGGGTTGCTTGCCCTACAAATTATCTTGGTCCCATGCCACCCATAGGCATCATACTGTTTTTCTGGCTATTGTTGCTATTATTATTGCTTAAGACACCTGAAATAATTTGCTGGCCTTCTTTTAGTCCGGAGATAATCTCTACTGTGTTTCCATCGGTAATACCAGTCTCAACTATAATCGCTTTTGGCACATTGTTTTCTAACACCCATATTCTACCACGCTGGGTTCTGTTGCTTGAATAGGAACCTCTTAATTTGAAGACATCAACAGATTCAGAATTTTGAACTTTTTTAGCACTACTTTCTGTCTCCTGAGCTTCACCTCTGCGCATACCTTCGCCTCTGTTTCTGCCAAATTTTTCTCTTAACTTCTGACGTTCTTCAGGGCTGAGTTTTTCAAATTCTTCACGGCTCATACGGGGTCTTTTCTCTGAATTTTGCTCTTTTGCGACTTCTGCTTTCGTGTTTGTTGTATTTTTATCTTTTGATTTAACATTTTCTTTAGCAGAAGTGTTTGTCTTAGTGGCTGTCATCGTAGTTCCCATCGAAGGCATAGAGCCCATTCCGCGACCACGACCTCTTGCTAAGAGTGTGTCACTCCAGGTCAGACCAAAACTTTCCCATACTTCTTTAGAAGGTTTAAACTGCAAAGCGCGTGAGGATACGGTTAGTATTTCTTCTTTCTGATTAACTACGATAGAGACATTTGCTGTCATACCAGGCAGTAAAAGCATATCCGGATTACTGATGCCGATAATGACGGTATAGGTAATCACATTCGATTCATTGGCTGGTTGAAGGCGAACCTGTTTGACCTTACCCATAAAACGCTCTTCTGCAAAAGCATCTACTGTAAAAAATACAGGCATACCCAGATTAATCTTGCCAATATCTGCCTCATCTACGCTGGAGTCTATCTGCATATCCTTCAGGTCATTGGCAATCACAAACAAGGTAGGCGCATTGAGACTGGCAGCCACAGTTTGCCCTTCTTCCACATTTCTGGAAATAATCACACCATCAATCGGTGAATAGATATAGGCATTGTCCAAATTCTTTTTTGCTTTCTGATAAGACAATTTGGCTCTGTTTACGCTTTCTTCAGCCTGTTCAAGCTTTACTTCTGCTTTTTGTAAATCATATTCAGCAGCCATATTCTTTTTAACCAGTTCTTTTAATAATTGAACATCAATTCGGGCATCTTTCGCTGATGCTTCAGCGGACTGAAGACTTGAGCTGACTTCCTGAAGATTCAATTCCAGGGTTTCTGTATCAATCTTTGCCAGCAAATCCCCTTTTTTGACTGTCTGATTATAATCTTTATATACTTTCTCAATCTTGCCGGACACTTCTGTTCCCACTTCTACACTGCTGACCGGATTGATTGTACCAGAAGCCGTTACCAGTTCTCTGATAGAAGACATTCTCACTTCTTCGGTTTTCCATTCTGGCTTGTTCTTTTTGTTTTTCCATACCTTATATCCTGTAAAAGCAACCACAATTACAAGAATAATACTGATGATTTTCCACACTTTTTTCATAGTCTATACCTGCTTTTTTTCATTTTCTCCAAGCAAGATGCTTGTAGTACGAGCTTGATTTTTATTTTCTACAAGCAAGATGCTTGTAGTACGAGCTTGATTTTTATTTTCTACAAGCAAGATGCTTGTAGTACGAGCTTGATTTTTATTTTCTACAAGCAAGATGCTTGTAGTACGAGCTTGTTTATTCATATTTTGAGAGTAATTTTCCTGATAAGAGATAATTGATAGATTCATTCAGTTGAATCATTTTGTATCGGTTTGATTCATAAGCCAGAGAGGCATCCAGAAACTCATATCTGACTTTATCCAGTTCAATCTGTTGAATCATACCCATTTGATGTTTTTGTATGGCAATATCCAGGTTGGAACGTGTATTTTCTTTTTTCAGACGATACAGCTCGCTCATTTCGTTTAGATATTCCATTTGGGTTTTATACTGTTCATACTGATTTTCAATCGTGAGTTTTTTATCTTCATAAGAGAGTTTTTTGATTTTCTGATTGAGTTTTGCCTGTCTGTGGGTCTCTCCGTTTTTAAAAAATGTCCACAGAGAATAACTTGCTTCGAGGGACAAAGTATGGCTGGTATTATCATTATCAAAACTAAAATCGGTACTCTGTTTCGCTTTGTTGTAATTATAACTGAGACTGATGTCTGGCAGATAAGACAATTTACTCTGAGTAAGATTAATATCATCCCGCTCAATATCGCGCTTCAGCAATTTCAAATCGTTGATTTTTTCTTCATCCAATGGGGCAATTGTACCTGGTTGAGGCATTTCTATCTCAGCTAATGCGTAATTTTCATCAGACATTCTTAATAGATTAAACAATACCTGACGACTGTTTTTGATATCATTTTCTACATTTTTCAAGGCAATCTGTACATTGTACAGGGTAATCTCACTCTGCTTTAACTCAAACTCGGTTGATTTTTTCTGTTTAAAAAGCAGCTTGCTCTGATCAACGATACTCTGTTGAATCGCCAGATTTTCTCTCTGAAGTTCCAGCTGTTTTTGTTTGTTCAGGATTTCAATGTAAGACTGGATTACCTCATAGACAAAGCTTCTCTTTTCAGCATTTAGCTTTAAATCGTAAGTACTCAGGTCAAAGCCGGCGAGTTTATTTTGAAAATAATAGGAGTCATTCAGACTGATTTTTTTACTGACTCTAAAACTCAGTGTATTAAGCTTATCAAGTGGATTTGAGTCAAAATAGTTCGTTTGATTAAAACCAGCAGAGACTTCCGGAAGAAGATTCCATCTGGAGCTGTTCAGTTTTGACTTTGTAATTTCGTAGCCCAGTTCAGCTTGCTGAATGCCATAGTTATTCTTCAGACCACTATCAATCAGCTGATCAACCGTGTAAGTCTGAGCCATCAGGAGACCTGGAATTAAGAGTAAAAACACAAGATATTTCATTTTTCCTCTTTCTTTATGTATTTTTTATTATTCTCATTCTGTAACTATAACAATTGCCATTGCGATTTACTGCAACTTTTTCACAGATTTCTTTGTTTTTTTATGATTTTCTATCTTTATTAAATGCTTAAACCCCATAAACAGAGCGATGAAGGTTTTTTAAATGGATTATACTGTTCTGAATAATCAGAATGGCTGAGTCTTTGGTTTTATCATCTTAAACAGCATGATCAGGACAATAAATGCCGTAAAACCAACACTGTGATGTGTATGATAATTCAGATGTGTCCGTGATATCCAGATGACCAGCGCATTGTTTACAAAATGGCTGATGACTGCCGGCCAGATGCTATGATAAAGATATACCTGATAAGCAAACCATATCCCCAAAATAAACAAACCCAAGAACTCCGGATAGTTTTGATGAAACATTGCAAAAATAAGTGCAGATGCAATGATCCCCGCCTTGTCATTTTTCTGAAACCATTTACTGAATAACCAGCCTCTGAAAAAAAACTCTTCCGCAATTGCTGGTATCAAACATAAAAGAAACAGAGAGTACCCAATCCCATATTCAGGTGTTTTAACTTGATCTGTACCTACTGAACGACTAAACAGGCTATTAACAAATTGCTGATAGTAATTGACGACAATAAACAAGAGCACTGTTATGACAATACTGCTGATGATTGTCTTGATATCAGGGACTTTTTTAAACAGCATCCATTTCGTTTTATTTCTTTGAAAAGCAATCAGGATAAGGGAGGGGATAAAGAAGAAAATAAGCTGAGATAAAAGAATCCCATTCCCATAATTTACCTGTATCAATAATGGGCTAAAACGACTCAGCATGAGAAAAATGGCAGCGGTAATCAGTAGTGGCAGAGTAAGATGATTTGAAGAAGTGGGGGAGGCGACGGTATTGAGAACCTTCTCTTGTCTGATGAATTGCAAGTTATACTTTATGATAAAAAATACCGGAACAAAACAGCTCAGTATCAAAAGCAAAACAGATAATATGCTAACAGACATAGTCTGAATAATCAAAACGGTATTGATGAACGGAAGCATTTGAAAAATAATAGAATGATTGATATCCACAAATGAGACAGATACAATCAGTGCTGAAAAAATTAAAAAAAATACGGATTCAATACTGCGTGCTTCATGGATTGTTCTGGCATTTAGTGCAATATGCAGTAAAATTGCGGATAAGAGAAACAATGCCGGTGTAATCGCAACAAAAAGGAGCAGACTTTCTTTGAATAAATGAATGCTTATATCTCCTTGAAAGTAGAATATCGATATGAGCATAATTAGAAGATTTAAGAGAAAATTTGTCAGTGAAAATACCAATACGCCAGCATACTTTGCTTTAAGTATCCTTTGGGAGTCATTAAGGAGTGATAAAAGTGTTTCCAGAGTATGTCTTTCTTTTTCTCCGGTAATAATCTCGCTGGCAACAAAAGCTGCTCCAGAAAAACCAAACATCAAAAAAATCCAGGGATACATACTAAAAGGGGACTTTTTGTCGTGGGGGAGAGTTGTCTCAGACTCTGTCTCATTCAAATCACTGATATTGGCTCTGATATGATTTATTTCATTATTGAAAATGATTTGACTGACGTATTCAAAAGCTTTCAGACTCTTTGAACTGGCAGAATTATAAAAGACTTTCAGATAATTTTGCCTGAGTGAATCCTGATGAATGATGATATTCAAATCATTTTTTTTATCATTGGCTTCTTTGTAATTTTGATGATAGCGATGAACAGTGAGATGGTCATTTGATTTCAATGCCTTGACAAAAGCCAGAGAATCCTGATTTATACGGTAATCATACAATGCAATATGGATATCAGGAGATTCAGGCGCTGAATTCAGATAGGGCTGAAAATATACCAACAGGGGAATAAACAGTGCTGGCAGTAATAAACCGGAAATCAATGCCCGTTTATTTCTAAAAATCTCTTTAATATCTTTAAACAGAATTTGCCAAATTACATTCATCTTGATCATCTGCTTTCTGTTCGTTCATCAGATGGAGAATTATTTCTTTTAATGATTGCTGTGGAAAACGGTTTTGTAAATCTTCCATCTGGCAGTTTAGCCGAATATTCCCTTCTTCCAGCAATAAAATCTGGTCAGATATACTTTCAATTTCATAAAGATTATGGCTCGAAATCATGATGGCAGTGCCTTCTGCTTTGAGTTGTTTTAAAATGCTCAGCATTTCTTCTGCGATCAGAATATCAATATTGGCAAAAGGCTCATCCAGAAAAAGATAAGTCGGATGATTCATAATTACAGATAAAAAAGCTGCTTTCTGCCTGGTGCCTGTCGATGTATTTTCCAGAAGGGTATTCAACTCATTTTCAATCTTTAATCTCTGACTGTAATAAAGGAGCTTTTGCTCAAAAAGATTTTTGGGTACCTGTCTGATTCGGGAGAAAAACTGCAGATATTCCCGGATAGTCAGCCTTTGATAAACCTGAGTGTCATTTGACAAATAGGCAATCTGATAAGGATTTTGACGTTTAAAATCAGTAATAGACAATTCATCGTAGCTGATTTCGCCGTCAGTACACTGAAATATGCCGGATAAAAGCCTGAGAAGAGTCGTTTTGCCAGCTCCGTTCAATCCGATAAGACCACAAGTGCTACCTCTTTCAAGGATAAAACTAATCTCTTTTAAGGCATAGAAGCTTTGCATATTCTTCTTAAAAGTCTTACTGATTTGTTTTACTTCAATCACTGTCTTATCAGCTCCTTTATCTCTAATCCAATTGAAAGACTTAGTTTATTATTTTTTTACTGGCTTTTTTGTCAAACAAATTGAACAGATTAGAAATTTTCTCTTGACATAATGGGCATATGTGCAAAACTACCTTTAAAAATAAAATCCATATTAAGGAGTGCTAACATGATGGAAAATAAAGAACAAGAGATGAATCTACAGGAAAATCTGGGACGTATCAAACACAAAATCATGGTCATGAGCGGAAAAGGCGGCGTTGGGAAAAGCACAATTGCTGTCAATCTGGCATACGGTCTTTTAATGCAAGGTAAGACTGTCGGTCTGATGGATGTCGATATTCATGGACCTTCTATTGCTAAAATGACAGGTATCGAAGGTCAGGGCATTACCGGTAATCATAACAACCGACTGGCCCCTATTACCCGCCATGAAAATCTTCATATTATTTCTATTGCTTCCTTTTTGAAAAGTGCTGATGATCCGGTTATCTGGCGCGGACCGATGAAAATGTCGCTGATTAAACAATTTATGAGTGATGTAGAATGGCCTGAGCTCGATTATCTGATTATTGACTGCCCTCCGGGAACCGGCGATGAGCCCTTATCTGTTGTTCAGACACTTGGTGAAGGAACTCAGTCAGTGATAGTAACCACACAGCAAGATGTTGCTTATCTGGATGTCAGAAAAAGCATCCGTTTTTGTCAGGATGTAAAAATGCCGGTTATTGGCCTGATCGAAAATATGGTAGCAGTAAAATGCCCTCATTGTGGTCAGCATTTTACTCTGTTTGAAGGTCAAAATTCAGAAAAAGCAATTGCAGACTTTGGTATTGAATTACTGGGAAAACTGGATTTTGAAAAAGAAATTACAGATTCTTCTGATAAAGGTGATGCGTACATTTATCATAAAGCACATACCCCTGCAGGCCTTCAGATTCAGGATATTGTAAATCATATTATGAAGATTACAGAAAAATAAAACAAGCTTACATTCTGCTTCTGATTTCAAGAAGACTAAGCTTTTTTATGTCTGATATATCAAGAGACGCTCTATTGAGCGTCTCTTCTTTATGATTCGTAATATAAGCATCTTGCTTGTATCTTTATGATTTGTAATATAAATCCTGCTTGTAGATAAAATCACTTCTTCAAGAGGGGATTACGTTACTTTAGCTCTGCCTATCAGATTGGTCTTTATTGCATTTAAACACACTATTCTTTTTCCATTTCTCTGACAATTGTCTGAGTTTTATTCTCATGATTCATATACTGAACAACTGCATAGGTCTTTGAGATATTGTTTTCATTTTGTGCTGTAACCAAACAAACATATATCAGATCAGGATTGAGTGTCCAAAAGGCTCCTGTAGCCATATCAATTATAATACCAATGACACCACTGAAACCTAACAATGCATTTAGCAAAGTCCAACCATTAAACTGTCTGAAAATCGGTATTTCCTGAGTTTTATAACCTGGATGAGAAATGCTGACATAATAGTTTGATTCACGTGCCAGTACTACATCGCAGGGCGTTACGCCTTTATAGACAATCGTACCGTTTTTGTCTTTAATTGAAACATCGGTCTGATAGGGGACGCTACTGATCATTATCTTTTTTGTTGTACCACTGACTAAGCTTGCACAACCAGATGTTAAGACTAACATCAGGATGATGATCCAGGTGATTATTTTTCTCATTGACAGCTCCTCAGTCTTGATGAGTGATTAGAAAATTGAGTGAAAATCACGGTAGTTTCTCCCATAAACCTTCATACATTTTCCATGTATTGTCTTTTTCAGATTTAATCAGGGTAATTGTCCGGTTACTCATAGAAGGAATTTCTTTGATAAGCTGTAAAAGCGCAGGAGAGACTTTGTAATCATATTCGCTGATTTTGCTTTCACTTTGACCTAACATGACAAATTTTACCTGACTGCCTAAAAGTTTCTGAGCCATTCTTAAGCTGTTTTCATGAGTGAAATTGCCTACAACTGCGTATTGATAGCCCATAGAATCAAGCTCAGTTATGACAGGTCTGAGAAATTCTTCCGCATTACTCCAACCTCTTGGATAGTTTTTACAAAGCATATTAAGAGTGCTGACAGGTTTTCCATCCACATGAAGCGGTTCGAGGAAATAAACTGTCAGACTGTCACTGTGTCGATAACCAATTTGGGCATAATATGAGCCTTTTTCAGGAATTTCAGTTTTAAAAATGCCATTCCCCTCATAGTGAACTGACTCATAAACAGGGAAGAAAACACCATCTTTCATAAAACAAATCTGGATTTGTTGAGTAGAAAGGGCTAAAGGCTGGTTTTCTTCGTCATAACAGCTAATCACTAAAGGCACTTTTTTATCTGTAGAGTTGTCTTTAGGTGCGTCGGGCTGATAAGTTTTATTTTTTACAACATCATAATATTGCCAGGTAGTATCTGCATACACTCCAATCACATTAGAAAGACGGGTATAAACTGCAGGGATAGCATTGGCTCTTAAATAATTGACTGCCAGAATTTTATACTGGTATGAAGTTAGATATTTCTGATTGAGTGCCGTTTCCATAGGAATTAAGCCTTTGAGTGCTTTATCATAGTTAATCTTATGTTTTTTCTGGAAATGACGAATCACTTTTGCGACATTAGCACTGCCTTCCTTTTTTAGCTTCATACTGTTCGGGTAGAGACCATCCTTTAAATGATTCGCACTGAGATAATAGGAATGCCAGGGAAGACTTTCATATAAAACAGTTGGGTCGAGTAAATTGAGTTTTTCGTCTTGATTCAGATGAGAAATCTTTGGAGAAACAGAGTCATACCAGGTTTTCATACGTTCGATAAACTGAAGACTGCCAGTTTGCCAAAGATTTTTTTCATCACTGTCAAGCAGCGTCTGTAACCATTCCTGATTAGCAGACTTCGATTTTAAATAAACATGCCACAAAGGATAGTTTAAACGGCTTTGTTTGAGTAGCTTGACAAGCAGACTGTCTTGTGGATTATAATTATTAGTCAGGGCTTTTATCTGATTTTCAGCATGATCAATCTTAGCCTGCCAGTTGTTACTGGCCTGCTGATTGGCATCACGCCATTCCTGAGGATTTTCTTTAGAATGAACTTGACGGGGCGGATACTTCATATCAACTGATTGCGCAGGAATATCTGATTTATCCAGAATCAGCTGGATGCTTTGTTCTTTGTCGCCACCTGCCGGAATGTAGCGAATCGCATTAAAACCATCTTTGAAGGCTAAAAGATAAAATGCACCCGCACCAACACTGAGACTTTTTTCACCATTCTCATCGCAAAGCGTATAAGCCTGTGATCTTAAGCTGTATGTATTATAAACGTTGATAGATAAAGGACATTTGGCGATCGGTTTACCTTCTTTGTCCAGCACTTTTATCTTCATGGTTCTTGTATTTTCTCCAGCATAAAACCGAACACTGTTGATGACTGCACCATATTCATCCTGCGATAAGACTTCATCTTCTTCAGATGGTAAAGAACCATCAGCGGTAATGATCACCATTTTATTGCTTAAGCCGGTAAACCAGTTTTGGTCTGGATAATAGTCTCCGTCATAATGCCATGCCCCGTTGATATAAATTTCTGACCAGGCATGATTATCGTCCTGATGAGCCCACCAGGGAGTACTGGCTGCTCTGGCCGGTAAACCAAGCGTACGACAGATAGATACAAACAAGATTTGCCATTCTTCACAACGCCCATAGAGGGATTTTGTGGCGACATCCAGAGGTCCCTGGTCTCTGCCACTGGTTGGTTTATAACGGAGATATTCGTTGGTTTTAAGCATTGCAAGACGGTAAAGATCTTCTTCAGATTTTGCTTCCTGTCTCAGTTTTAACAGATTTGCACCTGTTTTATTTTCAGAAGCAGGCTGTTCAAAAAAACGTCTGTAATCACTGATCGCTTCATCACTGACAGTGAGTTTGGCAACATAAGATAAGAAGAAGGCATCAGGTTTTGTGATTCCTTTTTCTTTCATCAGCGCTTTAACAGAAAGATAATGACTCTCGATAATATCAGGGTTGACAACAGCCAGTCTGCCATTTTCTTCATAAGAAAGTAAGAATGACATTAAAAGGTCAGGGTATTTTTTTAGCAGTGCCGTGTAATCTTTCTTGCAGTAGGAAGGAAGAACACTCAGGTTCTTTTCTGCTTTGTTCATCAGTGTTTTTAAAAGATTGTCAGAAGTGTCTGCATATAAAGCTGAAAACATCAGACAGAACAGCATACTAAATAAAAAAATCAGTTTTGTCCTGCAAGCTTTCTGCTTACAGGCCTTTCTTTTGAATGAATCCATAGATTCACCTCCCTGTTTATGTATTTTTATTTGTTAAAACAGTTTAAATTTTAAAAAAAAGGCCGCCTGAGGATTCTCAGGCGGTTAGGGTCTTAGGAGGTTGTGGGTCTTATAACCTTTCGGTTATAAATTTATTTAATCATTATCATTTTTCTGGTGGACTGATAATCATTACTGATCATTCTCAGTAAATAAATTCCAGCAGAAACTGTTTTATGATTTGTATTTTTACCATCCCATACAATACTATGTTTACCTGCCTGCATATTCTTGTCAAGCAATTCTTTTACCAATTCACCTTTTACATTGTAAATGGCAATCTTGACCTTCGAATTGTTTTTTAAACTGAAGGAAATGCTGGTACTTGGATTGAATGGATTTGGGTAATTCCCATTTAGTGCAGTCTTGTTAACTGGCGTAATATCAATACTATTGACAGTTATAGAGACTGAATTGGAATGAGGAGAGATACCATTTGGATTGGTATAGACGGCTCTGATTGTATATGAATAAGTCTCGCCATTGACGACATTCTCATCTACATAAGTCGTGTCATTCATGACTCCGGTTGTAATCGATGAACCATTCTTGTAAACTTTGTAACCAGCAAAACCACGATTGACATAAGCAGGTGGCTGCCAGCTTAACTTGATTGCCTGTCCATGCACTTCACCCGTTAAATTTAATGGTTCACTAAATGGAATCACAACGGATATAATGTTGGAGGGTTCTGATTCGGCATTTTGATATACAACAACCACTTTATAATACTGAGTACCCCCCAGAATAGGCCCATGAGTCATTGTGTTTTCTGTTCCGTTAACCGTATTGATCAGTTCATTGTTACAAAAGACCTTATATGCTACGACAGGACCTAAGTCATAAAAAACGGAAGGAATTGGGCTATCCCATGAAAGGTTGACAAAACGGCCATCAAGATCGGCAGAAAGATTTCTGGCAGGATAATAAACAGGGCCTGCAAATTCAGGGAATCCAATACGATCCACATAAACCGCATCATCACCCATTGTACCTGAAGTATTTTTTGCATATTCCCATTTGAATGTATGGATGCCGTTGCTGACAGGGAACTGAATATGTTGCCATCCGCTAATGCCAGACCATGAACCTTTTAATTCATTGTCAATATAGAATTTAAGGAAGTCTCCATTGTTTTCGCATGAAGTTTTCTTATAAAACTGAACAAACCCAAATGTCACATTCAGGGTAATTTCCAGGCTGCTATTTTCACCATCGCCAATAGTACCTGATTTTGCTGAGTGATCACTCTGATAACCGGTATTGGCAATTGTCCATGGTGATTCGCTAAAGTTTTGCCAGTCATAATCAGCAAAAGTATCGTTTTCAAAATCATCATCGATATCATCGGCACTTGCGCCAACGATTTGTACAGTGAAAGTGATAGAATCGCCTAAAGCACTGCCGATGTTGTAGATATTCAATCCGCCTAAACCACCATCTGAAAGATAACTGTTTGGGTTAGTAGCATCATTGATTTGAGTACGGCCTGATTCGAGTGAAAAATAGGCACTCTGGATGGAACCATCAGAATTATTTGAACCACCTGGGCGATAGACGTAAAGTTCATCTGGAGGTCCCTGTGCATTTCCTTCACCGCTGTATAGATTGTTGACTCTGTAAACTAAGAGTCCTGAACCATACAACTGACTGTCAAACATACCCATTTCTGTATTTCTGTATTCAATGACGAAGTATTCATTGGCATTGTAAGGAGAATTGATACGGTAACAGTTATTAATAGCAGATTTTACCGATTTAAGGCTGTAATTTCCATCCTGAGAAATCACTGGAATGTCAGTAACCCAGGTACTGTAACGGTATTTCATATATGAACTCATGTGCTGAGGTGGATTGGAATTGCTTGCCATTAAATCCCAGCCACCAATAGGATTACCATCATAATTATAACGGTATAAATCAGGTGCACCCAGAGAGTGGAACATTTCGTGGGATAATACGCTTGAACCTGAAGAGGTCAAAGAAGTCTGTAACTGGAAGTTAAAGTCCCATACTCTTTTACCATTGATGAAAGCAGTTTCAGAAAATAATGACCAGCGATGAGGCCATAAGAGATCTGCCCATGCACCTGGAGAACCTTTGATGACAAAACAGACATTATCGACACGACCATCATCGTCACCATCCAGATTTATACTTGTTGGTACAAGAGAAGCAATGGCTTCAGATGCCCTTTTTAACAGTTTATGTTCACGCTCAGTTCTTTCATCATCCTGATATCCATCAGGATTACTGGTACTGTATGGCAGAAAATAGGAACGTGGATGAATATCCTGATAAGAAACAACCAGATTGTTGGCATCTGGATAAGGATAGAATGTAGAATTGACGTTTAGTGTCTGATAGGACACTTCTTTAAAATAGTTTTTCATTGAATTTCCGGTAGCTGTTGAATCATTTAACATATAATCATATACACTTACATTTTGATTAAACTCATTTTCATTGGAAAATCTGATGAAAACAACTAAGTTATTAATGATTCCCTGAGTGGGAGCTTTAGAGGGCATATCTTTGGTGGTATCAAGAAATTTCTTTCTTTTAGCCATGTATTCATCATTTGAAATATTCGCTTTTGGCTGGATATTCAAAAATACAGGATTTGTTTTGTCAACTCTGTAATCAGTTGCTACAAGCTGTGTCCCTTTGTTTACAGCCCAAACCCAGTTACCTGTTTTCTGGTTTTGAATAATCGTATAATTATCTTTGTCATGTAGCCAGTTATGAAATTCATCACCACTTGCAAAACATTCAATTTTTGTGCCGTCTGGCTGGTAAACCGTCATGGGTTCATTCGTCAGCCAAGCTGCTGACAACAACTGACATATCGTAATGATGACAGTTATAATGATTAATTTCTTCATCGTTTGTCCTCCGTGTCCGAATATAGTATGCAAAAATAGTTCCAATTATAAACTATATGAGAGCTTTGAATTTGAAAGGATAAGATTTTTAGACACGGATTACGCTGATTTTAAGAGTTTTATGTTTTTAACCAGCTCCTAAAAAAGGCATAACAACGAAAGCTTTTTTTAATACAGACTCAAACTTCATCTGCTATTTTGTTTTAAACAAGATATTAAAGACTAATTCAAAGTTCTATATATGAGTCCACTATAAAAAGCTAATGAACCACTAAATACACTAAAAACACGAAAAAGAATGCTTAAAAATGGCATTTTAAACAACTTTCCTGAATTTTATGTATTTTTTCATCTTAAAATTAATCTTTCTTTCATAATATTGAGTTTTTATAGCAGACTCATATAAGCAAGCTGGTCAATTATAATTCAGTAAATTGTTTGCGAGTTCACGCAAGCATGTCGCTATTTAGACAACAAAAGTCCTTGTTAATGATTCAAAATGAAGAATATGATCCTTTTTGAATCAGTTTCATTGATCAATTTGCTCCGGATGATTCAGATCAAGCGTAAAATAAAAACAGGTACCCTCGTCCAGCTGGCTTTCATACCAGATTTTCCCATGATGACTTTCGATGATACGTTTCACAATCGACAGGCCAATGCCTGAACCGGTAGAATCTCCTGACAGTTTTTTAAATACATCATAAATCGTATCTTTGTATTCTTCAGAGATACCGATACCGTTGTCGCTGACATAAAAGGCATTTAGACCCTGATTAAATCCAAGATGCACCTGAGGGGTTCGTTCCGGAGGCGTATATTTTATTGCATTTTCGATAAGATTCTGGTATAATTGCCTGATTTTTTGTTTATCGCCTGTAATGTCAGGTAAAGGCGTATCTATAATGATTTGGGCTTTTTTAGTCTGTATGAAAATTTGAATGATACTGAGTACATCCTGAACGGTATGTTCTAGATTCACACTGGTAAATGCCCTCATTATTCTGCCAGCACGTGAGACTTCCAGTAAATCTTCTATCAGAGATGCCATTTTATCAGCTGAGAATTCAATTCGCTGAATATCATTCAGGGCTTTTTCAGAATGCTCCGACATGATATCCTGTTTTAAAAAATTGGTAAACCCTTTTAAACTGATTAAGGGACTGCGTAAATCATGTGAAACGGTATAGACAAAGCGTTCCAGCTCTTCATTTTTCTGGTTCAGTTCGTTGATCATAGTGATTCGTTCATTTTCTAACATTTTACGTTCATGAATTTCATTTTCCAGCCGGTAATTGATGGATTCAATACGCATCATTTGCTGATGCTCTCTTTCTGTCCATTCTTTTTGAGCTGTGATATCATTGAAACATAAAAGAAGTGCCGGATTTCCCTGCCAGGAAATCGTTGAACTATCCACATGAATCCAGATTAACTGACCGTCCATACATTTAATCTGATATTCAAAACGTTTTTCTATTTTCTCTCCTGCAAGCAGTTTTTTGGAATTATCCAGGATTTGCAGACGGTCTTCAATTTTAAAAAATTCAAAAAATTCATGTGCTTTTATGTAATGATGATCTGCTTTTAAAATTTTTAATGTTCTCGGATTATAAAAAACAATACGATTATTGCTCAGGACAGCGACACCCTCTGTCATTGTGTTGAGTATCGAGTTTGCTTTTGTTTCGCTTTCAATGAGGGAGCGGGTAATGCTGTGCTGATTTCGGATACCGATAAACATCCAGAAGGAGAAAATGCTGATACATATGATCAAGATGGCGCTATAGTTGTTATAAGCAATCAGATACGGTTCAATCTCATGATATGCATTGTCTATAGAATTACTGACGATCAGGATGACGTTGTAGTCACGAATGACCCGAAAAGCCCTGATTCTTTTTACCTGATCAAAGATGCTTTTTGAATCATCAATTCCCTGATCAGCATATTTCGTCATTGAAAAAACAGGCGAACTGCTGTAATCTTTACCCAGTTCATTAAAATTATTATCTGTCCAGCAAGAGATAATAATCCCATCTTCATTGAGCATAAAGATTCTTCCCTGAATGACTTGCTTAAAAAAGTTGATAAAATAATATGGGTTGATTGACGCAATGACGACTCCACCGAAAGAACCATCTTTTTTATTAATTCTCATGGTCATAGGAATAAACCATTTACCCGTAGCTCTGCCCAGCGAAGGGTGTCCAACATACATTCTCCGGCCGGGATTCGTCCGATGATAGGCAAAGTAAGGACGATCTGAGACATTGACTGCTTTTGCATTTTTGATATTAAACATGCTGACATTGCCATATTCATCCGAGATAGACAATAAATTAACAATATCCTCATAGCCTAAAAAATGAGTATTATAATAGTCCTCAAGATTGATAATTGAGGGATCTTTCTCATAGAGCAGCTTAATATCATAGAGTATCTGATTAATTGAATTCAGGGTTCTTTTACTGTATTCTTCATAGATTCTCGCCATACTGGTATTTCTGGACTTCAGGTTTTCGACTGCTTTTTCTTTGACTTGTTTATTATATAAGAATGTCTGATAAATAATCGCCAGATTCAGCACAATACAGAATAAGGCAATGGTGTAGTACATCCGCGTTAATTTGGATGTTTTAAGTGTTTTTAATCGTGTCATTATGAAGTTTGGTATATTCATAAAGAAGATAATAACAGAATCCCTAAATTTGTCAAATTATTTATTGACTTTTTTTATATATTTTTTTAGTTTTAACGATAAATTCGATAAGGGAGGAATTATGGCTTTTTTTCTGACGAAATATTTCTGGGGCGCAGTTCTGATTGTATGGGGTTTAAGCATGATTGTAGAAAGACTGTTCAAAATCAAAATCCCGATAGTAAGAATTATCTTAGGTGTCATTTTAATTACAATTGGTTCTCAATTGATGTGGAATAAGCATCAGAATCAGAATGCCCGTCATCACAATGCCACCCATCAGGGACAACTCAGTGATGGAATGTCAAACAGTTATCAGTTATATTTTGATAATCAAACAATAGACCTGAGCCAAAGTAGTCCTGTTGACAACAGTATTCGTATCAATGTGATGTTTTCTTCAGTCGATATACTTGTGCCTGATGACTATTCTTATGATTTTGAAATTCAGAATGTTATGTCTGAAACAGCATTACCTAATTCTACGAAAGCACCTATCGGAAAAGCAAAGCATCTGGTCAGCTCATCCAATCCAAATGCACCCGTAATCAAGGTTTATTTGTATAGTGCGATGAGTACAGTAGATGTCAGTAAAAAGTTTGATGAGGGTTTAACGAGTGACTTTTAATGAATATATTGAGAATGTAAAAACAAAACTACTTCAAAATGGTTTTTTAATTTATGAAGAAAATTCAATCAATTACGGGGTTCAGTTAAAAACGGCTCCTGAAAATGCTTTAAAGAAACATATCGCTTCTGTTAACTGCTATTATTCAGTTAAAAAAGCTTCCAGCTATTCTCTGGTGCTGGGAATAAAAGCGGATAATCCCTGTAAACAACAGCTGGAAAGCCTTTTCAGCATCAATCAGAGTCCTTTGCTTAATCAGCTACCTGCAAATAAAGATCAGAGTGAAAAGCCTGTTTTAGAGGAGACAAAACCATTTGCTGATTTAAACATTTATGCGGGTAGCGATGAAGCCGGAAAAGGTGATTATTTTGGTCCATTGGTCGTGTGTACATTTGCGGCTCACAAAATTCAGTTTAAAGAGCTTAAACACTTAGGTGTGAAAGACAGCAAACTACTGCTGCCAGATGAGATTGGCAGTATTGCAAATCAACTAATTGAGCAGTATGAAGGCCAGTATCGTGTTGAGCTTTTGTATCCTGAAATTTACAATCAGCGTTATGCTGAATTTAACAATTTAAACTATCTGCTGGCGGACACTCATTTCAGGAATATTCAGGCACTCGAAAAAAAGATTGTATTTGAAGGTGTTATTATTGATCAGTTTGCCTCCCCAGCATCACTGACTCAAATCAGAAACCGGTATCAGCTAAAAAATCTGCATTTCATGACAAAAGCAGAAAGTGATCTCTGCGTGGCTGCTGCATCCATTATTGCTCGCTGGTATTTTGTCGGATATATAAAAAAAATGTCTGCGATGTACGGATTCCAGTTTCCAAAAGGTGCAGGAAATCATGTGAAACACGCTGTTTCCCTGTTCTGTTCAAAGTTTGGAATTCAAGAATTAACAAAAGTAGCAAAAATGCACTTTAAATTGTAATAACTGCTCAGAACTGGTCCTAACGCTTAACTGGAGAAAATGTCATTATTTCAAAGAACTGTAAGGAGTTACAGCATTTAGTCTGGCAAATCGTAACGACTCAGGTACTAATTGTTATTATAAAATACAGTAATTAGCTGTGCAATAATTGATAAATTGAAAAGCACTTGTAGGGATTTGCGAAGCGAAGCGCCGTAAATCCGCAGACGTACTGCAAGCTTCCAGCTTGCAGAAAAGGATACAAGCAAGATGCTTGTAGTACGGGTTTTTTCAAATAATGACATTTTGCAGACACACATTTATTGTGTAAACAAGTACCTGAGTAGTTACGGCAAATCCTTACAGTTCTTATTTATTAAGAATAGGCTTTTATGAAGGATTTCTAAATTCAATTGTAATCTGCATCCTGTGATTGCTTGAAACAGATAAGGTCCCTTTGATCTGTTTGACAAGCATATTGATCAATTGCATTCCAAAGCCTTTAGAGGTTTCGTGATGAAAATCTTCAGGAAGTCCCTTACCATTATCATGATAAGTCATCTTTACTACCTGGTTAAGATAATGAACTTGTAACCCTATCTCCGGATTGTCTATATTTGCGAAGGCATACTTAATCGAATTGGTAATCAGTTCGTTGATGATGATTCCTACAGGCAATAAAAATTTACTTTTTAATATGACATCGTCAATATGGATGATAGTTTTTATTTTTTTATTATAGTCAGAAGATTCTACGATCTCTTTCACGAGAAAAGGCAAAAAGAGTTTCAGACTCATTTCGTTGTAGGTCTCATACTGGTATAATTTATCATAAAGAATCATCATTCTCTGAACTCTGTTGGCAGAATCAGACAGTACATTTTTAATTTTCTGATCTGTCTGATCAGAAGCCTGAAGCATCAAAAGACAATTAATCGTATTCATGTTGTTCTTTATCCTATGATGAACTTCTTTAAGCAAGAGTTCTTTTTCTTTCAATAATTGAATGATCTGGCTTTCAGTATTGATTCTGTCAGTAATGTCATTACCGACACCAATAAATTTGACAATTTTTCTGTTATTATCAAAGATCGCTCTGTCAGACCATTCATGCCAGCGGACTTCATTATTTTTGATAACCTTATGCGTAAACATTAAGACAGGCTCTTCAGGGGTCAGTGCCATATAAGAATTGTAAAGATCGTTTCTTTCATCTTCGGGAATGAAGTTCATAAATTTCTGTCCATTCAGCTCTTCCGGAGTGTAGCCAAAGTATTCACAATACTTCTGATTAACAAACAACAAAGTACTGTCAGGCAGATATTCACAGACAAAAGAAGGTAAATCAGTAGAAAGGAGTCTAAATCTTTCTTCACTTTGATAGAGTTCATTTTTTATTCTTTTTTGTTCTGTAATATCAAAAACAACTCCTACTAATCCAATGATTTTCTTATCGGTATCAATCAAAGACGCTTTGTGGAAAATCACATCCTTTGTTTCATTATTATCATTTATTATAGAGGACTCATATACCTGAATCCCCTGTTTTTGCAGGAGTTCATTATCTTTTTCATGATAGATTTTTGCCATTTTTGGAGTGGCAATATCAAACACAGACTTGCCGATAATTTCATGTTTAGGTTTATTCAGAATATTGGCAAATGCCAGATTAAGACCGGTATAACGACCATCTGTATCTTTATAGAAGATACCTACCGGAATTGTATCGAGCAGGATATTAAAATAGTCTGTATTACTTTTCATTGCTTCTTCAGCCTGTACACCACGGGTGACATCATGTACAATCGTATGAAGCAAAGGTTCCCCTTTAATGTTGATTGTACTGCTGAATACCTCAACATCGCTGATGGAGCCATTTGCTTTTCGATGTTTAAATCTAAAGAAGTTTTCTTTAAAACTCAAAGCCTTTTGCATGGCTTCTTTCACTTCTTCTTTGGAGAGTGTATTGATTTGTGTAATATACATATTTTTAAGTTGTTCTCTTGACCAGCCATAGAATTTCTCGGCAGCCAGATTGGCATCAACTATCGCACCATTAACCGGATTGATGATAAATTTAACCGCTGAATGATTGAGAAACAAACCACTAAACAGTGTTTCATTCTCTGAAAGACTTTCTTCAATACGTTTTACATCGGTATGGTCATTGTAAACTGCAACGATTTCTCCGCTGGGAAGCTTATACACGTAATTATCATAGTATTTGTTGAGACGATGGTCTTTGTAAACTTTTAAAGGAAAATATTCAGGACGGCCGGATTCCCATACTCTTTTAAAAACATCAAATAATCCAAAATCCTTGATAGCAGGTCTGATTTTTAAAACACTCTGGCCTAAAACATCCTCTTTACATTCACCGTCAATTTTCTCCCCTGCTTTGTTAAAATCTTTAAAAATGAAGTCTTCTCCGTTGTTAACTGCTGTGTAAATAGCCACACCACTGCTGATATTGTCAAATAGGGAATAATATCTGGACTCTGATTCTTTGAGCGCATTTTCTTTTTCTTTTTCTTTAACTTTGGCATCAAAAAGCTTAAAAGCCATTTTCATAGAAGCCAGCAGAACTGTCTCGCCAGAATCTTTAACAATATAGCCATAAGAAGTAATATCTTCGGTTTTTTCTACAACTTCTTTTTCAGTATGTGATGATAAAAAAACAAGCGGTATATCATGCCTGTCCAGTATTATTTTGGCAGCGTCTGTTCCATCTATTCCTGCGCCAAGATTGATATCCATCAGAATCAGATTTATATGATTATTCTGATCTGCCATCTCGATTGCCTGTTCGCCTGTCCTGGCTATCATCACCTGATAGCCATTACTGATTAAGATTCGTTTATGAACCATTGCAATTATCGGTTCATCTTCGACCAGTAAAATGGTTTTCTGATTTATATCCGGCATTTTCACTCCACAACATTTAATCCTTTAATTAGAATATACTATTTAAACAATGAAGTCAAGTCTTTTTTAAAAAATGTTGAGGGAATAATCTGGAGACTGTTCAATTTTGAGCCATAGAAGCTAACATCAGTATTTATGAGTTTGAGAAAAGGGAATTTAACCTTATTCTACAGAGATAAATGATAATACGACAATTTATTCATAAGTCTATGATTGTTAAAGAAAAATTTAAAAACGGTCAGTAGGGATATGCGAATCGGAGCTTGAGTAGTGCCGTACATCCAATAAATAAAAAAGATAAACCCTGATTTGTGTTTTATTCAGGAGTTTTGGGAAGGTTTCTAATAGAGATTTCGCAAATCTACTTACAATTTTACTTTGGCTAATATCGTCCATAAATGCTCATTCCTCCTCCGAAATATTGATGCTTCAAGTGTTCAAAAACCAAATTTGTCCTTAGATCAATATCATCTGTCTGATAAGTTGGATAAGGAAGCTTTTGAAACAATGTGTCGTTAACGAAACGGTAAACAGCAGCTGTTGTTTCAGCTTTTTCAAACACATGATCCACTTTCAACTTTTCTTTTTTCAATTCTTCAAGTAGCTCAATCGAGATTTTCTTTATTTCGTTCTTTTCCTTTTCTTCAAGTTTTTTACCTTGTCTCAGAATATCAAAAATTGCTTTTTGCTCATCAGTCAAACCTTCTCGTTTGGTGTCGGCTTCTTCTTCAGAAATGGAATTTACAAGTTCAATCAGTTTTCTGAAAGTCTCTTTTATCACAACTTCGTCTTTTCCTCTGTTATATTCTTCGATAATCTCCTGATAGCGTTTGTAATAATCAACTGTCAAAGGATTTCGTTCAACCATCCGTTTTAACTGCTTTTCTATCTTGTCTTTGAGCGACTGAACAAGGGTATTTTTATTCTTTGTTTTCAAAAAGTACTGCTCTAATAATTCAAAATTCAATCCACTAAGGTCAATAATTTTCTCTTCGTTGTGGCTTGGTTCGGCAACCATATTTTCTATAGATTCATCAACAACGGCTTGGATTTTTTTCATTATATCTGCAATGTCTGCACTTTCTACATTGTCCTCAATTGTAGAGTAGATGACATCAATTGCATTTTTTCTTGGAGCATATTGATTCAATACTTTGTCAGGTTGCAGGGCTTTATATTTCTTAAAAACCTCTCTTGCTAAAATTTGAAATTTACGTTTGGTTTCATCATTGGTGTAAACTGCATTTACGGCTTTTTCCATTGCAGCTAATTTGTGTAAGCCTTCTGCTTCGATTAACTCGTGCAAATCAAAATTTACTTCGTCTTGTAAAAAAGTTTCGGTTGCCTCTAATGCTTCTTCTAATTGCTTGATTAGTTCTTCCTTTGGTTTTACTGGTAGTTCGGGTTTTTCGTCTCCACCGTTTCCCCCTTCATCACCGCCAGAACCATAAATTGCCAAAGCATCTAATAAAGCAGTATAAGTTTCAATATAATCCACAATCAAACCATTGTTTTTTCCTTCACTTATTCGGTTGGCTCTTGCAATGGCTTGCATTAAAGTATGTGATTTTAAAGGCTTATCTAAATACAAAGTTGAAAGGGTAGGCACGTCAAAACCTGTAATCCACATTGCACAAACAATTACAAAACGGAAAGGGTCGTCCTCGTCTTTAAACCTCGTTTCAAGGTCTTGGGTGTTCATTTTCTCCCTGTGCGGTTCAATATCTAAATCCCATTTCTGAAACTTCTGTATTTCGTTTTGCTCTGAACTAACCACCACACAAATTTCTGTTTCCTTTATCCATTGTAGTTCTCGGCTTTTCTCCAGTAATTCCTGGTCGCCATATATTCCTTTGGAAACTTCTTTTTCCAATTGCTCAACAGTCAGTTTCCAATGATGCGTAATTAAATCATACATTCTCACGGCTGTAAGTTTATCCAATGCAATAAACATTCCTTTGCCTTTGTAGCCACGGTTGCAGAAATGCCAAACGGCATCTTTGGCAATAGCATTTAATCGTTTTTTAGCAGTAAGTATCGGATATTCTCTTGCAAAAAGTTGTTCGACTCTGCTGCGTTGGTCGCTGTCTAAATCTTCGCTTTCGGCATCTATTACAGCTCGTATCTGGTCATTGATAACAGGATTTTTCAATCCTAAATACTCGCCTCTGTTTTCGTAGTATAGTGGAACGGTTGCACCATCATCAACACTTCGTTTAAAGTCGTAACGGGAAACATAATCACCAAAAATCCGCTTGGTAATTTCATCATCTTTGAAAAGTGGTGTTCCAGTAAAACCAATAAATGAAGCGTTTGGCAAGGCATTACGCAAATTCATTGCTAAATTTCCGCCTTGTGTTCTGTGTGCTTCGTCTGAAATGACAATGATATTATCTCGCTTGGTTATTTCTTCTTCAAAGTTGAATTTGTGAATGAGTGTAAACAAATATCGGTGTTCCGAACTCAATAATTCTTTCAGATGCTTTCCACTATTGGCTTTCAATGAATCTTTTGAACCAGATTTTATATGCGGAACGGCACCAATTCCGCTGAATGTGCCGTAAATCTGTGTATCTAATTCGTTTCGGTCGGTAACAATCAGAAAAGTATAACTACCTGTAAATTTGTGGTGGATTTTTTGGCAGAAGAAAACCATTGAATATGATTTACCACTCCCTTGCGTATGCCAAAAGACCCCAAGTTTTTGTTTTTCTTCCAAACTGATTTTGCCCAGTTTGTAGAGTTGTTCTTTATGCTTTATGTTTTCAATGGCTTTGTTTACACCAATAAACTGATGATTTCGGGCAATGAGTTTTACAATTTTGCCCAATGAATTATCAAACAAAATGAAGTTTTCAAATAAATCTAAAAAACGTTTTCTCTCGCAAACTCCTACAATTACTCTATCTAAGGCAACTATACCTTCGTCTTCTTCGGTGATGCGTTTCCATTCATGAAAATGCTGATACTTGCCAGTAATGCTTCCAATGCGGCTTTCTATTCCGTTACTCAACATTACAAAAGCGTTGTAATAAAAGAGTTTTGGAATTACGTCTTTGTAATCGGTGAAATTATCGTTGTAGGCGTTTTCTAATTTACGGTGTGCTGCTTTTAATTCTATGAACAGTAGCGGAATCCCATTTACAAAACCTATAATATCGGGCCTGCGTAACCGGTTGCTTTTGCCCTGAATCCACAGTTGACGAACTGCTAAAAAGTAGTTGTTGTCGGCATTGTCAAAATCGAAAATCTTTAACGTTTTATTCTTGACCTGTTTGCCTTTCTCGTTGATAAAATCAACAGGAATACCGTTTCTTAATAATTGATGTTTTTCAAAATTTATTTCAGCTAATGACTTGGTAATGCTTTCTTCTGTTAGTTTTTCGTATGCTTGAATATAGGCTTGCTCGGGTAAGTGAGGATTAAACTCTTTGATTTTTTCAAAGAAGATTCGTTTCAGAACAACTTCCTTTTTGTTCAATCTCCCCAACGAACTGCCCTCACCAAAGCTTTCTTTGTTGTAAGCTAATAGCGTATCCCAACCCAATTGATTGAGAAATAAATCAATCGCTGTTTGTTCGATTAAATTATCTTCTGAATATTCCCAAGTCATAGTTTATAAAATTTGTCATCATTCCATTTTTTTGGATTATTTACGATATAATCCGAAATGGTTTGATAGGATTGATCGTTTCGTATAATGTGTTCGTAATAATTGCGTTGCCAAATGTCGTAAATATCGGTATTTTGGCGAATCCATTTTGTAACACCAATTTTAAACCCGCGCACAACCGACCCAATGGTTTTGGACGGTGACCGTAGGGGCGAAAAATCTTTCGCCCCATTTGTATTCCACGAATCTTTCGCCCCAATTGTATTCCACGAATCTTTCGCCCCAATTGTATTCCACGAATTTTTCGCCCCATTTGTATTCCACGAATCTTTCGCCCCATTTGTATTCCACGTATTTTCGGGCATTGGATTTGCGATTTCGGGCGTTGGTATTATTGGGGGCATTGGTTGTATTATTTCGGGCGAAAAATTTTTCGCCCCTACCAATTCCACAATACCGTGAATGTGATTGGGCATTATGATATGTTCGTGTAATAACGTGTTGGAAAAATGATTGGGGATTTCCAACCAACATTGATTTGCAATTTTACCCGTATCGTTTAATATCATTTCCCCATAGGTGATTTCACCAAACAAACACGCCCTATGCTGACAACAAATGGTAATAAAATACAACCCCGCCTGCGAATAATCGTAACCTTTCAGGCGTATGGAACTGCGGTGATGAATATTGGGATTGTATTTGTTCATATTTTCTTTTTTATTGTGCATCCACAAGGGTACACCCTTATACTTCTATTTGTCCGTTCATCAGTTTAGGTAATAAAATATCTCTTGCCTCTCGGAGTTTGGTGTTTTGCTTCAAGAGGTTCTCAATGAAATTGAAAGTGACTTCAAACTCCTGCTCAAAATCAATCAATACTTTTTCATCCTTAGGCAATTTAATTTTCATTTGCCTGAATTTACCTTTTGAAATCTCTAAAAAAGTTGAACCATTCGCATTACCAATAATTTCTTCTTTTCTGTTCTTCAAATCAAAAAGCATATAGGCTCTGTGATTTTTATTGAAAGGAACTATATTGATGAAACCCTGATTTGTTGAAGCAGGCTTGTTTATCAATCCAAGATAACCGATACTGGCTCGGCTTGTCATTAAAATTGTTTTTGGTGGGACTAACTTGGCTGAACTCTTTTGTAGTCCCAAATCAGTAATTTTCTTTTCACTTTCCAACAAGACAATTGAATGGTGTTTAGTCAAATCCGTAGGTGAAAACCAAAGTATTTCGCCCTCATCCCAAAAACGCCTATCACCTGTTGCTGGTGTTCCGCCTCCTAATGTTTCACATACTTCTTCAATTAAAAATTCTTCCAACTTTTCACTTTTCACTATCAACTTATAACTTACAAACGCCTTTTCCTCCAGCAACTTTATCCGCTTCAAATTATTCTCTATCAAATCATCATAAGCCGATAAAATGCTGGCAATTTTTCGTTGTCTGTCTTTATTTTCAGGGGCAGTGAATTTGTATTGGCAAATCTTTGTTGGGGAAGTATGTTTTACTGTTGCTCCTGTTGCTCCGTTTGCAACAAATCGCTGATATGGAAAAGTTCGCATCAACCAATACAAATAATTCTGGTCGAAATCATCCGTTTTGAGTTTTACCATGCCTATTCGTTGATTATGTAAAAATCGTTTCCCATTCCAAGCAGGAACTTTAGCAGAAAAACCAAGCGTATCGGCTTCCTTACTTAAATCCGTCATTGTTACGATTACATCATTCTCTTCTAAAATATAATCAACTGGAAAATCACCATTGTAATATTTTAGTTTTTGTGCTTTGAAACCTCCACCAATAGCGAAGTTTCCAGGCGTTAATAAAATATCATCTGTAGGTTCTTCTGAAAAGAACTCACCTTTAAAAGCATAACCGTGCTTTATGTGAATTAATTCATCCAAACTATATTCTTTCCACTTCATATCGCCAACTCTTTATAGTTTTCAGAAATGATTTTTGCCAAAGCAATGGCTTCTTCATTCAATCCTTCCAACTCAATATGTATTTCGTTCAGGCGTTCTTCGTAGTCAAAGTCCTCATCGGTGCTGGTGTCCACGCCTACATATCTGCCCGGGCTTAGGCTCCAGTCCTTGGCTTCTATGTCGCTTTGGGTTACTACTTTGCAAAGCCCTTCCACATCGGTGTAAACACCATCAGGGAAACGGCTGGTGAGCCAATGAGCTTGTTTGTAGAAATATTCGGTTTCGTGCAGCAGGCCGAATTCTTCCTCATCAGGGTTGCCACTGAGTTTCTGTTGCAGGGCTTGCAGGGGCAAAAGATATTTTGCCCGTACATCTAAATCTTTCCAGTCTTTGTTTTTGCTCAGTTGGTATTCTTTGGTGGCTGTGCTTATGGCATCCAGTAATTGCTTAATGAGTTTGTCTTGTGGTTTACGTAAGGTTTTGCACAAATGGGCAATACTTTCTAAAATATTAATGTCTGCTTTTGCATTTTTAGCTTCTGCAATCAGCTTGTTTTGCTGCTCGTAAATGCTTGCGGTTTCTTCAATATTTAGGGCATCAATAAATACTTGTGCATCCTTATTTTCTTTGGCGTATCTAGTTGCAAAATCACTAACAATTTTCAATACCTTTTGTAATTGCTTTTGCAGTTCGGTTGTAGCTTCGGCTGTTTCTTTGGCTAAGTCGTCAGACGTTTGTAAATAATCTTTTACTGTGCTTTCAAACTTTTGGGTATTGCCTCTGTAAAGGTTTACAATACAAATAAGGTTTTTTAATTGTTCGGGGCTAAAGTCGTTTACTTTACTGGTTACTTTACGGTAAATTTTTCGGGCATCGAGCATTAACACTTTGTCTCTTCTTTCAATATCTTGTTCTTTTGCTCTGTCAAAAAACCACAAAGTACAAGGCAATGAACGAGTATAGAAAAAGTTATTGCCAATTGCCATCATCACATCGACTGCACCAGTCTTTACCAGCTTTTCCCGTATGTCTTTTTCGCTATGCCCGGCATCGCTGGCAGAAGAAGCCATTACAAAACCTGCTCTGCCTGTTGGTTTCAGGTAATTATAGAAATATTGAATCCACAAATAATTGGCATTGTCGTTTTTCGGCAAGTTTACTTTGCCGTCTATCATCAAACGAGGGTCTTTCTTTACAGCATCTTTGGCTTTGTCCACACCATCAACATTAAACGGTGGATTTGCCATCACAAAGTCAGCACCTCCCACAAGGTTGTGTTTGTCTTCGTAAAATGTATTTCCTTCCTGAATATTGCCTTCCAGTCCGTGAACGGTTAAGTTCATTTTTGCCAGTTTGGTATTGAGGTCGGCTTTTTCCTGTCCGTAAAAAGTAACTTTTTCAGCAGGTTTCAACCCTTCGCTTTCAATAAAATAGCCCGTTTGCACAAACATACCCGCACTGCCACAGGCAGGGTCGAACACAATTCCGTGGTCGGGTTCAATTACATTTACAATGGTTTGTACCAAACTCATAGGTGTAAAAAACTCTCCGCCTTCTTGTGCTCCAGTCATGGCGAATTTGCCAAGGAAATATTCGTAAATCTTTCCGAACAAATCGCCTTCGGCTTTTTGCAATACTTCTTTGTTGAAAATGCGTAGCAATTCCCGCAATAAGTCTTTACTGAAAATGGAAAAGTTCTTTGGCAATACACCTTTGAGGTTGTCGTATTCGTCCTCAATCAATTTCATTGCGTTGTCAATAGCTTCTCCAATGTCCGCACTCTCGGGCAATGAAACCAGATATTCAAACTGTGCCTTGTCGGGCAGAAACATTGAATTTTGTTCTTCAAAGTCTTTTTTGGTCAACTGTCGTCTGCCCCTTTGTGGGTGCGAAGGCAAAGTTTTTTCTACTTCCACTTTTACTTTCTGAAAGCGGTTGTAGGCGTGTCGTAAAAATATAAGTCCTAATACAGGCATTGAGTATTCTGAAGCAGTCAGTTTACTATTTGCTCTGAGCTGGTCTGCGGCTTTCCATAGTTCGACCTCTAATTTTTTAAGTTGTTTTCCTTGCATTTTATCCTACCAAATCAGGAAGTATCAGGATACTCTTTTTTGAAATCCTAATCAAATCATTTATTTAAATCAATATTACTGATTTTAAGATAATTTTGTCAAGAAATATTTTCATTAATAGTAAAGCCACTTTACGAGACTGCCTAATTTTTAGGGCTTAAAAGCTAACAACAGCATTTACAAACTTTGAGAAAAAGGGATTTATCCTTCATAAGTAGTAACTACTCAGGTTATATCTAATCAGGAGTAAAAAAATAATTAATGACAATATTCTCATTGGTTTGTAGAGATTTGCGAAATGAAACGAAGTATTCCCCTCCCGTGGAGAACCTGTGCAAAAACAAGAGTTCCGGAGGAACGAAAGAATCCTAGCCCGTGGTGAAACCACGGGGAAATAGTGAGTTACGGTTCAAGCATCGTAGATGCGACAGAATTATTTATCTATTTTTGCACAGACTCTGGAGGGGTGGCACGAAGTGACGGGGTGGTATTAGCCGTAAATCCGCTTAGGATACCTGTCTGAAACATAGATCGAGGCGATTTTCATTCCTATAGAATCTACTTATTACACAGATTTTTCTTTGTGAACTTTGCGCGCTTTGCGAAAATTGAAATCAGTTTGAAACATTGATCGAGGTTATTTCTTTCTGTTTTTCGGATGTACGGCACTTCGCAAGCTCCGTTTCGCACATCCCTACGGACCGTTTTAAATTTATTAATGAGTCTGCTATAAAAACTCTGTTTTATGAGATATAGGTTCACTTTAAGATGAAAATGATGTTTTATAAATCCAGGAAAGTAGTTTAAAATACCATTTTTAAGCCTGCTTTTTCGTGTTTTTTGTGTATTTTGTGGTTTATGTGCTTTTTGTAGTGGACTCATTAATAGATATTTTGAAGAAATACGAGTTATAAATAATAACAAGCACTTGAGCAATTACAAGAGTTAAGATAAAATTTTAAAAATGACAATTTTCATAATGATGTCAATTCTGAAAATTACTTTCAAAATGCATTTTATATCCACTTTTTCATGGCTGTTTTCCTGATTTTCCGATTAATCGCCTCTTTAATTTAAACAGTCTCATAATCTCAATGTTTTCAATTTCTATAACAGGGTCTCTTTAATCCTAACGGCTTTGGAAGGTGGAATAATCTGGTAATGATTATCTTTCAGACGTTCAATAAAGAATTTTAACTGGCGTAACTTGACATCATTATGGCAGTGTGTAATGACAACAATCAGATTTCCTTTCATCTTCTTGATTTCTTCTACTTTCTGAATAGCTCTGTTTTTTGAAGATTCAGGCACATCAAGGAACTGACGACGTTTTGCAAATGCAACATTGAAACTTTTTGCAGTAGATTCAACGACTGATTTGTCATTCGTATAACTATCAATATAGAATAATCCGTTTTCTTTTACTTTTGACATGACAGCGTTCATTACCCGTGTATCAGCAGCGGCTTTACTTCCCATGTGATGATTGACGCCTATTGCCAGATTTAATTCTTTGATGTAGTCATTCATTTGTTTTTTGATGCTCTGATCATCCATTTTTACCAAAATCGCATTATCTCCTGGATTATCTTTTGGATAGGATTCTGGTTCCAAAGGTGCATGAATCAAGACTTCATTGCCATTTTGAACTGCTTTTTTCATCGTAGAGACACTGTGTTTAAGACCTGGTAAAATAGAAAAAGCGATTTCTTTGTCTAAACTCAGAAAGTCATTGAGCAGTTTCCCTTCTATGTATCCGAAGTCATCGACAATGATGCAGATTTTTGGAAGTTTTGAATCAACCGTATAATACTTCCCTTTTTCTGTTAGGACAGGCTTTGGGGTTTCTATTGCTTCTTCTGCAGGTTCTTCAGGAATTGTTTCTTCCTGAGTCTGATTATCAGCCATCTCTGCATAAACGGTGTCCTGTTTGACCGGTTTGGCTTTCTGTGCAATTTTTTTACTTTTCTTAATGGGATGTATTTCAACTTCTTGTTTGCTGTTGCTAACATGGAAGACTATGTAATAGAACAATATAGAAACAATTGCCAGTGCAATTAATGGGAAAGCCCATGCGTTTTTAGATTTACCAGATTTGCCTTTTGGACTTGTTTTTTTTCTTGCCATTTATTCCTCTTTATATTGAAATTATATTCTCTCTCAGGATAAGAAAAACTGGCGGGTGTTTTTGGCAAGAAAAAAGATTTTCGATCAGATTTCAATCCTTTGAAATACAATAATAATCTAATTTTTTTTACTGATACTCATAAAGTATTCCTATAGGAAGCTAAAAGGATGCAATAAGGAAACTTTTGGAAAATCGAGTAAAATATTAGGTTTATCATATTGGCAAATCTTTGTCAGGATGCGCTTGAATTTTAACAGCTATTTATTGTGCAAGCAAGTGCTTTCTAAATTAGTGATAAAGGAGGGTGACTACGCATTCTGGCAGCTTGAGTCATTATTTTCTGTATGAACGAATTGAAAATGGCTCAAAATCCCCTTTAACAAAATCAAATGATACTACTCTTTTGAAAAATCACTATTTTTTCATACTTTTGATGAGTCATATTCCTGCCAATTTAAGTCAACGTGCTATCTCTCTTTTTAAGAAGATGATAGACTGTATCTTTCAGCATGTTTTAAAGCAAGAAACAAGCCCTCTTAATTTTTTACTTGACATTTTTGCTGCCATATTTTTAATAGTTTATAGTATCAACCATAAGGTATTTTAAACTTTTAATAGAAATGCCTTTTAAATATATTAAGGTAAATTATTGATAAAAAGAAAAGGAAGTAAAAAATATAACGATTAATCATCATGTCTGTCTATCGATCATAAAAATGAGGCAGGCATTTATATAGAAATTCAAAATTAAAAAACCGGAGGATAACATGAAAAAAGAATTTTCACCACTTGTATTTCTTGCATCGTTAGGAGCTGGAGGAATTGCCGTCATGCCTTTTGTTCTGATGCAATATACAGTCGAACATGGAAAAGGTTTAATCACCAGATCCCAATTATGGCAAAATGGATTTACGAATATCACAGCAGGATATTATTATTCGCTTGAATTCATCATGGTAGCGTTCACAATATTGCATTTTGTTCTGACAATGTGGTTTGGATACAAACTAGTCAATTGGATAAAAGCAGGGAAATTGAAGAAATTGATTAATGATCCATTAAAAAATGCATCTATCTTAGCACCATTTATTTCTCTTTTAATGACCATGAATTTATTTATTGGCCCGATTAGATACTTTATCCCAGCAATGTCAGAGAATTTTCAAAGTCTTTTCTTGCCTGCATTGATATTTTGGGTCTTTTTATTTGTTTTGATTCTCTATACCGAAATAAAATTACTCAGTATCTCGTTCACTAGAGGCTTTGATATAGAAAAAATTAATTTTGGATGGCTACTCCATTCATTTTTATTAGGGATGCTATCTACAGTGGGAACCGGTATCGCTGCTATGTCAAAAAACGTACAGATAGCTGAAACAGCAGCCTTTCTTAGCCTTATTTCACTTTCGATGGGTTTGTTTTTATTTTTAATTAAACTGATTGTGTTATTCAAAAGTCATTTTGAAAAACAAGGTTTGCCTGAGAAACAATTTTTACCCAGTTTTTTGATTGTAATCCCCAATATTACGCTTTTTGCAATTAGCTTTTTCAGATTAGGTCATTATTTAGAAGCTCATCATGGATTTCATCTTGATTACTATTTTTATTTGGTCATTGGCATTTCCTTTGCTTTTGAAATCTGGTATTTAGTATTTGGCTTATTCTTGTTAAAAGACTATTTCAAAAACAATCATTTCAAGGACTTTTATGTTTCCCAATGGGGCTTTATTTGTCCTCTTGTCGCTTTTGTTGTTTTGGGTGCTTTCACTTACAATATTGTAATGCAAAGTAAGTTGTTGTATGGTTTATTTATGATGATGATTGCTTTTACGATCTTCTTCTACGTTGAGTTATTCGTGAAGCATGTCAAATGTGCTATCAATAAAACAGAAAATTTAAACTGTGATATCTAAACGAAGTAGTCCTATTTCTAAAATGACAAGCAGATTGTAGATGTATAATCTGCTTGTCGCATACTTAAAAACAAAGTTCCCTGTCTCAAAAAATGCTACTTCATTAGAATCATCTTTTTAATCTGACTGGAGGTTCCTGTTCTTAATCTGTAAAAATAGATTCCTGAAGAGACAGGTTTTCCTTCCTGATCATGTCCATTCCAAACAATCTGATGCTCTCCTGAAGGCTGAAGTTCTGAGACAAGCGTATTCACTTTCTGCCCTTTGAGGTTATAGACAGCGAGTTCAATCTTTTCCTCTTTTTTAAGATTGTAACTGATCGTGGTGCTGGGGTTGAAAGGATTCGGATAATTTTGTAGTTTCATATCATCTGCTGGGAGGATATGGCTATCAGTATGAACCATCTCATTTTCTTTAAAAATGTATAAATCTGTGTGATCACTCATATAGATATTGTTTTCAGAATCAATGAGAAAACGGGACAATTCATAATGATATCTTATTTCGAAAAGTGAGACTAATCCCTCTTCTGTATATTTGGCTAAACCAGGATAAGTATATAACCAGAGATTATTTTGATTGTCTAATGCTAAACGAGAGGATGATGATAATGTATCACTTGTTGTCGCATTATCTGTCACATGATAAATCATACCATTTTGGCAGTACCAGTAATTGGATGGACTAATGGCAATAAAATTATCTACATCAGAAATGGGAATTGAAGTGAAGCTGTTTGTATTTTCATTATAAAAATAAATTCCAGTCAGATTGTTGTAGCAAACATGATTTTGCTGATCTAATTGTAAATTTCTGTTTGAAAAATCAGTTGTGCTGGGGAAACTGTGTATCTCATTATTTTGCAGATAAGTGATGGCGTCATTATAAATAAACCATAGCCGGTTTTCATTATCAAAGAAAAATCCTGAATGAATGTAGGTATCAAGTGCTATGACCAAATCCCAGGTATTGCTGTTAAAATTAAAACGGACAATCTGATTCACCAGATTAACATCATCATATAAGTATGCATAGATCTCATTATTATGATTTATAGCCATCTGATAGAGAAATGCAGTATCTGGATTATCCAGATTAAATGGATAATATGTCCATTGACTATTCTGAAGTTTAGCCAGCATATAAGTTGAAAAAACCCATACAGACTGATCGACAGGAGACTTTTTCATATCCTGAATCAAGTAAGGGAAATTAAAGTTACCCGGATACAAAGTAAGCGGAATATCTCCTAGTTTTTGTAAACCGCTGTAATTATGAATAAAAACGGTCTGGTCATTTGCAAACATTGAGTAGACATATAGATAAGCCGTTTCAGTAAGCTGATTACTGATTGTATCATAGATATACAATTTATAATCGGAGATGACGTAGATTTTATTTTCTATAGTGTACATATTCTTATTAGATAAGCCTACATTCAAATTCATATTTATGCAGGAATTATCGGAAATTTTGTATAAATTATAATAACTTCTAAACCACATCGTCCCATCAGCTGTTTGAACAAATTGCCAAATATCGGATAAAAAAATACCATCTATTGAGTTGATAAAGCTCCATTCCCCATTGATATAACGATACAGACCAGATAAGGAAGAGACCCAAAGGGATTGATCACGGCTATCCTGAATCATAGCTCTCGGACTTATGACATTCTGATAAGTTGTAAATTCATGGGTGTTGATATCAAAACTCATTAATTGTGAAGAATTACCCCTAAACCATAGACGATTTTGTCTGTCGATATATAATATGGATGGCTCATATCCTGAGTTAATCTGTATTCCAGTATCAAAAAAGACTTTTTCATTATTTTCGATACATAATAACTGGATATTGTTATCATCATAAGTCATATACCAGGCATTTCCTGATAAATCTGTGCAGACTTTCATATTATTAAAATGATTTTCATTGACCGGGATGTACGTCGTTTCATCTGTTTCCAGATTGTAAGTCGTATATCCCAGACTGTTGATGAAATGCAAAACGGAATCATTTCCACTAATCTCAGATAAGGGAGCACCATAAGATAAATGCTGAATTCCATGTTCACAATACAACATCAAACAAAACACTAAAAAACTGAACAAAGTACTGCTTTTTTTTAACATAAGTCCTCCTATAATATTACTTCTCATCTTTCCGACATGTAAGTCCTTGATAAATTTATTTAAAAACAGACACACTATCATGATAACTTTCATATTTTAAGTATGTTATGCAATTTCTTTATTTTGATACAATTCTGCTTCAACGATTTTATCTTCATACCA
>JAKQQL010000193.1:0-2905 GCA_029564175.1 Candidatus Cloacimonadota bacterium | reverse complement strand
TCACAATAAGCCAGTTCCCAACCATGAAAAACGACAATGACTTTTTTCAGACTAACCATGCCATAGGGTGGCAGATCCAGCATTTGCCGTTCATACTCATCTTCTGAATATTGGCTGAGTTGCTTAGAAGCTTCATCTATTTTTTGTTGCAAGGCTTTTTCAAGATCATGATCTTTGAAATTTCGGGTGATGTATTTTAACTCAATCAGATAAGCGAATTTGATGTCTTTATACTTGATGTAAAAAGGCTTCATGATCAGATCGGCATAGCCTTTGTTCATCTCTTCTTCTGAGGCTGAGATATAGAAGTCATAGATGTTTAGAAATGACAAATAAAAGGCTTTAACAAAAGTTTCTCCATCAATAAAGTCTCTGAGCGAACTTTGTTTTTTAATCTCGTTTTCAATAAATTCAAAAGCTTCTTTAAATTCACCCCGGTAAGCCATTTTTCTGACTAAAAGCAAAAGTTCATACATTTGAACTGAAAATCCATAGGCATTTTCAAAAGATCGTCTGATATATTCAAACATCATTTGTTTGATCGTTTCATTGGGTATATGCAGAAATAGCAAACCTTCTATATAAGTACCAGAAAAACTGAGTAAGCCAAAAAAATATAAGAGAGAGATAAAATTATCCTGTTGGGTAATCTGGTCAAATGGAAAGCTCTTCTTGATTTCTGAAGCTATTCCACCGTTATTGATAATTTCAGTCAGGCGTTTGAAATTACCATTGAGGGTTTTATCCTGTATGATGAGATATTGCAGTTTACCGTAGTCCATCCGGAGATTTTCGTCAATGAGCTGTGAAGGTATTTTTTTATCCCTGATCGCTTCTTTTACAAAGTATAGAATTGCATCCGTATTATAAACAGGGTTTTCACATGCTTCTGAAAACTGATAATTGTTATACCATTTTCTCATGGTTTGCAAAGCTTGTTCTTTATCCAGTTTCAATTCACCTACAGATATGTAATACTCCAAAATCGCATTGACATCTGATTCTGAAAAGCCCAGTATATTATTAAAAGCCGGAGAAATGGAAATGTTATCTCCCAGGTTAAAACCACTGGTGACATCATCCATCGTTACCGGAGACACTCCGGTGACAAACATTCTGGCAAGGCCTGAACCTGTACCTGAAGTCAATAACTTCAGATTAGTAAAAAATTGTTTAAAATAGCCTGCTTGTCTGGTGATTCTTTTATACTCCCCTTCGCCAAAATCAGTGAGTAAAGTGTTGGTAAAGTTATCATATTCATCTATGAAAAGGTAAATTTTGTAGTCTTGTTCTCTTAATCCACTTGCCAGAATATGCAATTTTTCATGAGCTAATTGAGTTTGATTCATTTGAATAATCACATCCTATGGAATATAATCCTTATATTTTTTTGTAAAAGTATTAAGTTCAATGAGGCAGTAGTTGTTAAAATCATCCTGTACTTTGTCTTTATCTTTCAAAACAGCAGAGAAATTGAAGTATAGGGTTAGGTATTTTCCTCTTTCCTCTGTTGGATTCTCAAGTATCCAGGTACCATGGTAAAGCGCTTCAAAGCGGTCTTTATACTTAATATCATAGTAAGCCTGTAAAGTACTTAAAAAGAGAGATTTGCCAAAACGGCGGGGTCTGAAAAGAAATACAAATGGGGTCAGTTCAATCAATGGTATGAACATAGTCTTATCAACATAATATTCATTTTTACTATTTACTGCCTCAAAGTCGCTAATTCCATAAGGGATTCTCTTTATCTTATTCATAATCTCTCCTTTTGTCTTTATTGCATACAATGATCATATTGTCAAGCATGAAATCAAGCCGTTCATAAAAAGTACCTGAACTAGTAAAGTAGAGACGGGATGAGCTGTCACTTCTTCAAATCGTGTATATGTTTTTCCTGAACACAACTTTCTTACCGCTTTGAAACGCTTTGACTTACTCCTTACGATTACAGCAATCTTCATCACTTCCAGGTGAATGGGAAATTACCCGTATCTGCTTTAATCCCCCACTCTTATTCTCTTTGAATCATACTTTTTATAATAGATTTTCACAAAGTAACCTTAAATAAAGTCTGTGATTTTCTACAGGATAGTTATGAGATTTAAAAGAGATTTAATTTGCTTTTAAAAGATAATTTAGTAGATTATCAGACAGGAGAGAGAATGATATGAAGGTATTTTTTTCAAAGATAATGAAGGACTATCCCAAAAAAGCGGGAGATATTCATCTGGCATGGTACAATCAGGGGCAGATCTGTGTCAGCCGGAAAAAGTCTCAGCCAAAAAACCAAAAACAGAATATTCAGATACGTATCATCAACCATATCTGCAAAAGCATCTGGGAGAAACTCTTGCCTGCATGTAAAAAAGAGATGGCTACTTATGCAAAATTATATAAGAAGACTTACCCAGGCTTAAGAAAACGAGGTATTTCCTCCTATAGCGTCCTGCTCATGATTACTCACAGCCTGATAAAGCATTTTGCTTTTAATACTGAGAGTTTGGAGGATTGTACTGAGTTTCTCTTACAGTGGATATCTGCTCACAGTATTTACCAAATGATACAGATGAAAATGCTAAAAAGAGTCCAATACGCCAATCACTTGAATTATAAGATAAGACATCAAAATCTTTACCTGGATACACTTACAGGAGATATGAGTTCGATTTATCTGGATTATAATTCAAAAAAAAGAATCACTCGTTATATTTCTTCTGTTTATCTGTTAGAATATCATATAAATAGCTCGTGAAACAAAAATTGTAGATAACATCTCAAAAGTTGGTGTAAAAAGATAAAAAAAAAGGTTGATCCAGATCCAACTCTTTGTTTTATTGAATTTGAAAATAAAAAAGACAAGGAGTAGATCATGAATCAACCAAAGACAAAGAAAAATGAGCCAATA
>JAKQQL010000192.1:0-72955 GCA_029564175.1 Candidatus Cloacimonadota bacterium | reverse complement strand
TATTGGCTCATTTTTCTTTGTCTTTGGTTGATTCATGATCTACTCCTTGTCTTTTTTATTTTCAAATTCAATAAAACAAAGAGTTGGATCTGGATCAACCTTTTTTTTTATCTTTTTACACCAACTTTTGAGATGTTATCTGATTTTATTCAAAAACATAAAGTCAAAGCCAAAATATTTACTCACTTTTCAATTTATTCATTCGTAATTTCAATATTTTCAAGATAAGCTGGCTGACTTGCTTTTAAGGTAATGCTTCCTTTGAATGAAAGATTGTTGCCAAAGCTGATATCACCTTTAACAGAAAATGACTGGCATTCTTTTAAAGAAGGAGGAGTAGTCGGGAAACGTTTTACAAGTTGATCAATTTCGCCATAGTATTGACTGTCAAGGTCAAGCAGATGATCATTCTCAGTTACTTTTTGCAACGTAAAATCATCTTTCAAATCATAGATATCTGACCAAATCAATAACAAATCCTGTGTCTTTTTTACTGGTGCAAAACGGTCACGGTTGACAAGCACAGCCTTTGCCCCTTCAAACAAAGATATTGCTGAACCCATAGCAGTTTCAAGCTGATAAACAGGTATGTTATCTACCTTTTTTGGATTGATAATCAGTGGAAGATCAAGGATATTATGATTGCTTTGCATTTTATCTCTAAGGACTTTTAAATCGATCCACAGATTATTGGTATTAAAATAATGATAAAGACTGATATTCTGAAAATCCTCAGTTTCATCATCAGGACATTGGGCTGTTTCTCTGAGGATTAAGCGTCCATCCTTCGTTTCAGCGAGATGCCCTCCTTTTTTATCCATTTCAGTTCTGTTGCAAACTTCCATAATAAAGGGTATCTTATTTTCAATCATATAGTTGAGTATTCTAATATCAGCGATTGCGCCTAAATTGTCTGAATTTGAAACAAAAATGTATTCTATACCTGAATCCAGTAACTGGTCGATAATTTTCTCCTGAACAAGACAGGAGTAAATATCACCGTGTCCAGGAGGATTCCAGCCAGCAGCTTCTTCGGAAACCGTCAAAGGTTCAAAATTATCCTGTCTTATTTTAGGAAACTTATTTTGAACAAAATCCAAAGGGCAAGATTGTTTCTTAATTTCTGGATACTTGTCTAACAATTGGAGCGTATCACGCTGAGTGTTAAAACTGTTCATAAATAAAACAGGGATAGAGAAATGATATTTTTCCCTTAAAAAAAGAATCTGTTGAGCAATGATATCTAAAAAGCTTAATCCATGTTTAACAGGCAATAAGGACTTGGCTTTTTTTAGGCCCATACTGGTACCTAAACCACCATTCAGTTTGATAACTGCCAGTTTACACAGAAAATCTGTTTTTTCATTTTTGAGATCATGATAATGAATAATATTACTTTCTGCAGGTTGTTTAATCTCATTTTTACTGAGTTTTCCTTTTTCACCATTAAGCAGTTTATTAAAGTAGGATATAAAGGTGTTTATGACAATATCATTCAAACCTTCCTGCTTCATTTTGCTGACGAATAAATCCTGTTTACCCATTGTAACCTCCTTTACTTTTCACAGTTTATAATATAACCTGTTTTTTCTGTCAATGTAACAGTTTAAATAGGATTGATTTAAGTTGATAATCAAAAGAATGCCGTATTAGTCATGATATAATTCACAATTTTTTAAAAGAGAAATCCTTTTGAATTTTCTTAATGAGCATTCTGGTATTGTCTCTGATTTCATCAAGAAGTGAATCATGTTTCTCTGTTGTAAGCTGAATAATTTGATTTGTTTGATGAAATCCTAAATGAAAAAATTCATCTACTTTATGAAAATCCCATGCTTTGAGATGTTCTGAAAAACAATTAACATAGATATCCGGTTTAATGTGTTGCAGAGAATCCAATGCAAGGTTTGCCTGATTATAAAGATTAACCAGCATCGAATTATAAATCAGATTGTTTTGATGATTAGTTTCATCAGCAGGGATATTATTGGATAAAAAGACAGGTTTTATCTGAATAGGTGGCAATACATTGATAGCAATACTTGTAAGTTGGTCTGGAAAGATGTTTTGAAATTCAAGAGGAAAAGGGTAACATACACCTCCGTCAACCAAAAGAGCCCCCTGATAAGGATAAGCCTGATTAAGAAATGGCAGATTTGATGAAGCAATCATCGCATCTGCAAATTTACCCTGATTGATAATCACGGTTCTTTTTTGCAATAAATCAAATGCGACAGATGCATAAGCTACCGAACTCTCTTCAATCCGTTTATGATGAGTTATCTGACTAAAAAAGTCATACATCTTACGTGTATTTAGAATTCCTTCTCTGAATATATTCAGATTGAGACGAATAAATTTATTAAACTGCTTTTCTTTTGCAATCTGACATATCTCATCAGCGGAATACTGGCAGGCATAAAGTGCACCAATAATTGCCCCCATACTTGTACCGAGAATCGCTTTTACTTCATACTTATTTTCAAGGGCTTTTAAAGCCCCGATATGAGCATATCCAAGCGCTGCTCCTCCCCCCAATATACATTTACTTGCAATAAGAGAATTCATATTATACAACCTTATAAACAGAATATTTTAAAATCATCGCAATCGCAAATGAATTAATCAGCAGATTTGAACCTCCGTAACTAATAAATGGCAAAGGAATACCGGTAGTAGGTAAAACGCCCAGATTCATACCAATATTGATGAAGGTTTGCAATAACAGATAACCAAAAATACCAGAAATGGCAATTTTATACTCTCTTTTACTAACAACCCGTATCAGATAAATGATTCTGTTAAAAAACAAAAAGAAAAGCACCAGCAATAATGACGCACCCATAAAACCAAATTCTTCGCCTACAACAGAGAAAATAAAGTCTGTATGGTGTTCAGGCAGAAAATTCATATTTTTCTGGCTTCCCTGTAAAAAACCTTTTCCAAAAAGCTGACCAGAACCAATCGCAATCTTTGCCTGAATCACCTGATATCCTGCGCCTAAAGGATCATGCATCGGATTAAAAAAAGTGATGATTCTGTTTTGTTGGTACTCCTTCAAACTGTTCCAAAATACAGGTGTCAGTAAAAATATAAAAGTATTAAAAATAATAGAAAAAGAGATTAAAACCCAGTTAAAATGCTCTCTGTAATAATATAGAATCAGTAAAAAACATACAAAAACAAATAACATCCAGTTAAGTGAAAATATGATACCTGTTATCGGACTTATCAAAACTACGATATAAGAAAGCGGAAAACCTGCCTGAGCAAGCATTAAAACAAGACTCCCCCAAAAGACCAGCGTTGTTCCGAAATCAGGTTCGAGTAAAATCAGAAACACAGGTAGAATAGTACCAGAAATAGCTTTTGTCAGCATTTTATACTCACTGATATGTTCCTTTGAAATCAGTTTCGATATCAATAAAATCATAACAATTTTAGCTAATTCAGAAGGCTGAAAACGAAAACCGCCTAACATCAGCCAACTTCGGGAGTTATTAACTGGTGGCATAAATAAGACGATAATTAGCAAGATAAGTGTAAGTCCGTACAATGGCCATATAAACATATCGATAACGGGTAATGGCACTTTCATAATGAAAATAAATAAGCCCAGACTTAAAACAAACCAAATAATCTGTTTCCAGTAATGATTTTTAAGAACCATTTCTTCACCAATTTTTGAAGCTGAGGCTGTAAAAATAGCAATTATACCAAAAACAACCAATGCCATCCAAACTGTAAACAAGTACCAGTCAAAATTCCTGTCAAAGTTGAATTTCATAATACCTCATTTATTTCTGACATTCAAATTATAATAACTGATAATTTTACCGGCTATTGGAGCAGACATACTTCCTCCATGCCCTGCATTTTCCATAAAGACGACAACAGCCAGTTCCGGTTCATCCCAGGTTGCATAACAGGCAAACCAGGCATGAGTTTGCCCTCCATGCGCATTTTCGGCTGAGCCAGTTTTTCCATAGACCTTAACACCTGGCACTCTGGCACCACCGCCTGTACCTCCGGGTGCATTACATACCTGCCATAAACCTTCCTGAATGATTTTAAGATTCTGTGGTGAAACAGGTAATTTTTTATCAACAGGTCCTTCAATTTCTTCATAACTCAAAGATTTATGTCCTATTGCCTTTTTTAGGAGGTGAGGTTTTTTCCATATTCCATCATTTGCAATAGCGGCATAATAGGCACACAACTGCAATGGAGTCATTAATACTTCTCCCTGACCAATAGAAAGGTTGGCTTTTCTTCCCTGTAAGCTGAAATATTTCCCTAATCGTTTGGCATACCATTTTGTATCAGGGAAAAATCCCTTTCTCTCATAAGGAATATCAACACCAGTCCGGTCAATCAGATAGTTTGCTTGAACAAAATCTTTAAACTCATCGAGTTTAAAATATTTAGACAAATCATAAAAAAAGACGTCACATGAAACCTTAAGTGCTGAAAGAATATTGGTTCTGCCATGTCCCCCATGAAACCAGCATTTAAAAAAGCGATTGCCAATCTGGAGTCCCCCAACACATGATGCTAACAAGGTTTCCTGATTGATTAGTTTTTTCTCAAGGCCAAAAGAACCTGTAACGGCTTTAAATGTTGAACCTGGAGGATATGTGCCATTTATGACTCTGTCCAGCATCGGCTTTTGAGGATTATCCCGCAAACTAATCCATTGTTCGGTCGTTATTCTTGAAGCAAACCAGTTCTGTTCGTATTCAGGAAAACTGCTATACGCAAGAATTCCACCTGTTTTAGGATTCATAACAACTATTGCTCCGGCATATTCCCGTGGATAGATTGTTCCAATATATCTTTGAAGATCAAGATTAATGTTTAATACCAGATGAAGCCCATTTTCTGGTTTTTTATTCAGATTATCTTTGAAGATATTTAGGTTTCTGCCATAAGCATCTACTTGGATCACTTCATAACCGGGCTTTCCGGCAAGAATTCTTTCGTAATACTTTTCTATTCCTGTTTTTCCAATGACACTATTAATGGAATATTCTTCTTTTTTGAGCTTGTTATATTCTTTTTCATTGATTCGACCTACATAACCAGAAAAATGGTTTGGAAGCGTATAGGATCTCATGGTTTCTACTTTAAAAAACAATTCAGGATAATAATTTAAATTTTCAGAGATCGCCACCATTTTGTTGTAATCAATATTCTCATATATGAGAATTTCATTGAAAGATCTATAACGGTTATCATGAATTAGTTTTTCTACAGTTTTCTTCTCTACTGGCAGGTTATTGGCAACGAAATCAGCCATTTTCTCTTTATCTTTGATCAGAAATGGCCTGAAATATAAATTGATTGAAGGATTATTAACAGCAATCGGGTTTAGCTTTTCATCATAAATCACACCACGTGCAGCATTGATTCTTCTGATTCGAACGTAGTTACGTTCTGCAATTTCCTTATATCGTTCTCCTTTAATAATCTGAAGCGTAAAAAGAACAATCAGTAAAACCAGAAATATAATGCCAAGAATGATTCTGTATAATATAATTAATCTAGCTTGCGTCTTCATAGAATATGATTTTAAGTTTATCTGTAAGGACTAACAAATATAAGAGAAACACATTAGCAAACGTATTGATTAAAACACTCAGAATACTGCTAAGGACAAGTATATTTGGATTCTGATAGCTGATAATATAATATAGCCAGTAACCAAAGAAATAAAGAAGATTAATCAGTAAAACTGAAAATAAGACAGACAGGAATTTTTCCTTGTTAATATTGGAATGATAGATAAACACCAGATGACAAACAACAATATTAAGAATTACATTTAAACCCAGTAATTGAGGACAAAATACATCCCATATCATGCTTTGAAACAGAGTAATCGTCATACAGGAAATATAATTAAGCTTAATTGAAATATAAATTACAAGTGCAAGCGGAAGATATAAACTTGCACCTAAAAATGATTTTCCCGATAAAAATAGAACCTGAAAATATATGATTAGTACCGAAAAAAGGATATACTTAATCAATTTCATTTTAAATGATTAGCCTTTAATTATCAAGTTTTCTGACAATGCAAACAGGAGTCAGTTCATCGCCCTGTCCCTGAGGGTTATCTTTCATGATTTGTTCCATCAAGTTTTTATTGATATTTTTACTACCACCTATCATCCAGCTTCCGCCTATGTCGTTTATATCCATGACACAGGTTTCAAATCCTAAAACATCACAAATTCCCTGAGAGACTTTTTCAGGATGAAGAGGACCTTTGATAACACATTCCGTATAAGGTGGGACTGGAGAAGTAGAAGCCGCATCTACCAATGCAGCCTGTTTTCCGGCAATTCTATAAAAATCACCTTTTCTCCCAAATAATTTTGTAATCCCCCCCACAATAGCAGCTAAAAGAATTCTAAAACTACCACACTCATCAATCGCGCACTGCATACTGGTTGGAGCACGAAGACCTATTCCATAATTTACTTTGCCAACAAATCGCCATAAAATACTGGCTAAAAGGCCAATTTTAATATCTTTAACAGGAATAGCTCTATTTTGAGTGATTGCCAGTGGACTTTCACTAATCACCAGTATATCACCCTTCTCCATTTGAGGAAGGGCAAATTCTCTGATTATTTCCACAAAATCATCATTTGCTTGCAGTATTCTGGTCTTTACAGGAATTCTTAAGTATGATTTGTCATTTATTTTAATGACCGGATTGAATGTAGTTTTCATAATTTTCCTTTCTGCCTGGTTTTAAAATAAAGACATTTTCCAGGTTGTTAAAGTTTGTTTTGGGGCTTATCAAGCCTTTAATATACATGGCATCCTGCGACTCTTCAATTGCAGTAATCGTACCTACCGGATAACCAGGAGGAAACAACTGTGACAAATTAGAAGTAACAATCGTATCTCCAATACTGATAACAGAACCCAACCTCACAAAAGAGATATAGGTTTTCCCTGTAATATTAGTTTCCAGTAATCCCTGAATATTTGAACTTTGGTCAAAAACAGCCAGCTTAAATCCAGGGTTATTCATGGGTAGAATAATAGAAAAATCAGAATATGATTTTATTACTTTACCCACAATCCCTTTAGAAGATAAAACGGGATAATTATCATCAATTCCGACATCTTTTCCTTTATTAACGATAATGTTGTTTGATGTCAGATTTCCAGATATACCGACAACATCAGCTAACACAAAGGCCGTATCTTTAATGACATATTCAAACTGATTCAACTCTGTTTTTTTGAGTTGCGTTTTTAAATGAGTATTCTCAATCAGTTGATTTGCCAATTGAATTTGAAGTTCTTCATTAAATTTCTTGATTTTATGAAAAGAGATAAAATTATTAACACTTAAAAAAAAAGGATAGAAAACGGTTTTGGAAAGTATGGATGCTTTTTTTAGACGGCTATCCACACTTCCCATAAACAAGATCAACCCAATCAAAAGATAGATGACTAAAACCGCTTTTTTGTGTGTCACTTTACGCTTAATCTTCCACCTTGTTAATTAATACATCTCTGTATTGATCAATATCTTCAAGGATTTTGCCAACACCTTTAACCACACAGGTCAATGGATCTGCAACTACATGAACAGGTAAATCTACTGTTTCACGGATTCTTGCATCAAGCCCCTTTAACTGAGCTCCACCACCTGTCAGTACGATCCCTCTTTCGGCAATATCAGCAGCCAGTTCAGGAGGCGTTTTTTCAAACAAACGTTTAATCGCATCGATAAGATCCACAATCGTTTCTGCCAGGGCTTCGCGAATTTCATTAGAAGAGACTTTAATGGTTACAGGATAGCCTGTTATGACATCACGACCTCTGACATCCATTTCCAATTCCTCTTTTAGCTGGAATGCTGAGCCTATCGTTTGTTTAATTTTTTCTGCAGTTTGAATACCAACATTGATATTGTTTTTTTTACGAAGATAATTAACAATATCAGAATCCATTTTATCTCCGCCTACACGGATTGAATTATGAATCACAATATGAGAAAGGGATATAACAGCAATTTCAGAGGTTCCACCACCAATATCCATAATCATATTACCGTATGGCTTATGAATTGGCAGATCTGCACCTATTGCAGCAGCAATAGGTTCTGAAACCAGATGGACTTCTCTGGCTCCTGCATGTAAAGCACTGTCTCTGACAGCACGCTTTTCAACTTCTGTAATTCCTGATGGAACACAAACAATCACACGGGGTTTAACCAGCCATTTCTTCTTTTGTGTTCTGAGAATCAAATCTCTGAGCATTAATTCTGTTACCTGAAAATCTGCGATAACACCATCTTTCATGGGTTTGATGACTTTAACTTCATCTGGATTTTTCCCGAGCATTTCTTTAGCCAGCTTACCGATAGAAAGGATTCGTTTACCATCAGATGAAAGTGCAACAACTGAGGGTTCATTGATAATGATTCCTGATCCTTGTTTATAAACAAGTGTATTAGCTGTACCCAGATCAATTGCAACATCACTGGAAAGCATACCGAATAGTTTATGAAAAATCATAATATCCTCATCTGCATAGATTTATACTATGTTCTTTATTATTTTTTTGTTTTAGTGTTTTCATTTTCTTTCATATATTTCAGGAAATAAGTCCAGCTGGTCTCATTTGGTTCAGTATATGTTTCAGGTGCTTTGGAGAAAACAGGCTTTTGTTTTATAACGTATGTTTTTATATGTTCAGGTAAATCTTCGAAACCATTTTCAAGTTTAAAACCTGAACAACTAAAGACAAGATTACCTGGTCTGTCTCCCATCTCCATAAAAGGCATCCATGGACTGAAACGAGTCCAGGAAATACTGACAGGGACAGAAGTAAGTGTTACATTTTCCAAATCACTTTTTTGTACAAAAAAGCGGAACAGCTCAGCTGCTTCATAAGTATCACTCTGGGCATTTAGCGGATAATCCGCTCTTTTAAGGGGTGATGGATAATTTAAAAATAAATCCAGATTAAAGCTCATCATGTTACCAAGATCATTGGATGGTAATAATTTATGCATATAGGGTCTGAATTGTTCCGGAAAAACAAAACTTTGATTTACCGGATCATTCCAGATCTGAACGACTTCCACTTCTTTTTTTAACCATGGATTTTGCCATTTTTCGATAATCTGCCCTGTTTTAAGGTCTTCGTAAAAGGCGGCTTCACGAGTAAGCATCTCATATCCGCCTTCTACTTTGACCAGTTTAGCTACATTAAAGCCTTCAAATTTAAATAATGGGCTATCTTTTTCTCCAGGGACAAAACTATAAACAGTTCCAGTCCAATAATATACCACTTCCTTACCGCTTAAATCGGCACGGGTTTTCAGAAAAGCATTATAATAATCGTCTGGATTGGATAAATTCAATTTGTTGTCAGCAAACAATGTGGTCATTAACAATATCAGCAGAATACACAGTTTTGTCCTTTTCATGATAACCTCTTATTTTTCTGATACTAATTTTTGTGTTTCTAGTGCAATCATTAACTCTTCATTAGTAGGCACTTTCAGAATTTTCACTCTGGATTCAGGCGCACTTAAATCAACGATTTCATCATTAAATATTTTATTGTTTTCCTGATTTAATACAAAACCAAGACCATCCATATCACGTAAAACCAGCTCTCTGAGAATTGGCATTTTTTCCCCCACACCACCGGTAAAGATCAGTACATCACAGCCATTTAATGCAGCCATATATGCACCGATATATTTTTTAATTCTGTAAGCATAAACATCATGTGCCTGGATAGCACGTGGTTCTTTCTTTTCAAGAATTTCTTCTTCGATTTCTCTCATATCGTTAGAAATCTGTGATAATCCCAACATACCGCTTTTTTTATTAAGCATCGTATCTACTTCATCAATGCTCATACCCAGTGTTTTGCACATATAGACAGGAATAGCCGGATCTAAATCACCACAACGGGTTCCCATCATTAATCCTTCAAGAGGAGTAAAACCCATTGATGTATCAATTGATCTGCCTTTGTCAATGGCAGTAATGGATGCTCCGTTTCCGATGTGACATGTAATAATTTTCAAATCTTTTATATCTTTGCCAAGATACTCTGCTGCTTTCATACTGACATATTGATGAGATGTACCATGAAATCCATAACGTCGAATCTTGTTTTCATTGTATAACTTAAGTGGTATTGGATAGAGATAAGCTTTGGCAGGGATTGTCTGATGAAATGCAGTATCAAAACTACCACACTGAACAGTGTTTGGTAAATTTTTATGAACAGCCTCGATACCTCTGATGTTAGCTGGGTTATGGAGAGGAGCAAGTGCACAGCATTTTTCAAGCACTTCTTCTACTTCTCTGGTAATTTTAACACTACCGGAGAAATATTCACCACCATGGACAAGTCTGTGTCCTACCGCATCTATTTCATTTGCATTTTTTATCACACCATGATTCGGATCTAATAGTGTATCAATGATCATTTGAAGACCCTTGGCATGATCTTCTATCACAATTTCTCTTTTCTTTTTGGTATAGGGTTCGCTTTTGTAAGTATATAAAGAAACATCTTCTCCAATTCTTTCAACGATTCCTTCTGCCATTACGTTTTCTTCTGCCATATTCAATAACTGAAATTTGATTGATGAGCTACCGCAGTTTAAAACCAGTATATTCATTTTTTCTCCTGTTTTATGGTATATTCAAGCTGGTGCTTGTATTGCTTGTTTATTGAAGACAAGTTGCCTTCATTCTTGTTTTTCATAAGAGCTTACTTGTGTTTTGATGGATTATTCATTTTCATAAAATATGATATTAATCTCTCTGATTGCATTCTCTTCACTGTCTGAAGCATGAACGGCATTTACAGTTACGGATTCTCCATACATGTGACGAATAGTGCCCGGATTTGCTTTAACGGGGTCAGTGTTACCTACCAGTAAACGTAATTCTTCAATGGCATTATCTTTTTCCAAAATAACAGCAACCGTATGACCAGATGTCATAAAATCACACAGGCTTTGAAAAAAAGATTTCCCTTTATGCATTTCATAAAACTGGTCTGCAATATCCTGAGACATCGTAAACATTTTTAACTGTTTTACTCTAAACTGATTGCATTCAGCGATATCAATAATGCGTCCGATCACATTCTTGGCGGTGGCATTTGGTTTGATAAGTAAAAGTGTTTGCTGTATCATACAAAGAAATTCTCTAAATAATCCATGGCTGCAACTTTAATGTAAACATCACGTTTTAACTGGGCACTCATGCTGATTTTATGTTTTAAGATATTAGTCCATAATTCGTAAACATTACGATCCTTAACTTCTTTTCCCATATAGTGTTTTAACATTGATGGATAAAAATCGTCACGATCACCTTCAATTTTTGCAATTACCAGTTTGTAGGTTTCATTAGTTACATCATAGTCTTTGTATCTGACATCAATTACTGCAAAACCCTGTTTGAGTAAACTGTCATAATTGATTTGAATTTCAGTTTCAATTCCAGCCATTTTTCCTCCAATAAGAATATCGTTATTACTTAGTCAAAAATAATAAATCAGATACTTTGTCAAGATGACATTCATGTTTTACCGCTTTTTTTTTAAATGCTTTAATAATCCATTTTTTCAAGCTAATATTCTTTTCTCTTGACTTATTTTTCATTTCTATTTGAAGAGAATAAAAAGGAGTTTTTAATGCAAATCGCTTATATATTTTGTATTCTGGCTATATTTTTCTTTTCCACTCTTGAATTTACCGGCAAAATGATTGGCGCCGATATTAGTCCACTTGCAGTAACTGCATATAGATTTTTAATCGGAAGTCTGATTTTATTAGTTCCTACGATATTTCAACTCAAAAAAAATACAATCTCTTTAAACAAAAAAGATATACTTTCTATGGCTTTACCTGGCATCATCAATATTACAGTCAGTATGTATTTACTCCAACTGGCTATTTTTTATGGGAAAGCCCTTATTGCTGCGATTTTAATCAGTTCAAATTCCATTTTTGTCAGTTTGCTGGCTTTTTTTATTTTAGAAGAAAAAATCGGCAAATATCGGCTAATCGGAATTATTGCAGGAATAATTGGCATGATTATGGTTGTAGCAGGCAATCAGGGTTTGGACTATACTCCGGCTAAAAGTGTTTCACTGGGCATTATCTTTAGCATGATGGCATCGGTCTCGTTTGCTTTGTTTACAGTTCTTGCAAAAAAAAATATTCATAAATACGGAGCAGTTGTTTTTAATTGTATCTCTTTCTTCGTTGGAGCAATCGTTTTATTAATTGTTGGATTACTACTTAAAGTAGATTTGAGTTTCAGTCCTAATATTAAAAATATAAGTGCTCTTCTTTACCTTGGTCTCTTTGTTACGGGTTTTGCATATATACTCTATTCAAAAGGATTACAAAAAATTGATGCTTCATTATCTTCAATGTTTTTTTTACTAAAACCGGTCTTTGCCTCCTTTTTAGCAGTCATTATCCTAAAAGAAAGTTTTTCTGTATGGCAAGGTATTGGACTATTTTTGATCTTAACAGGACTCAGTCTTGAACAGATTGTCAGATTGATTAATCGTTTACCTTAGAAGATCTGACCTGTAAATTTTTGAAAACTTTTCTTATTCCTTCCTTATCCTTTCCTTATCCTTTCCTTATCAAAACTATTATTTATATTAATTATAATAAGTTTTTTTTTACTTTATTTGATTTTCTCTTTTTGTAAGAAATGTTTGTTTTTTTTCTGATTATCTGGTAGATACAAGCTAGAAATTCGTTTTATAAATAATTGCAATAATGTCTTTTATAAATATTTTAAAAAAATACTTGCTATAATTTGGGGATTAATTATGCGTAACACATAAATATTTAAGAAAAGGAGGCTAAAATGTTTGACATCAGAAGATGGAATACTCAGGTACACCCCCCTGACAGATGTTTAGCTATGACTATTAAAAACCTCCTAAAGATTGGAGGATACAATGATCAAAGATAACTACTACTCTCCGGAAGACTGGAAAAAATTTAAGAGTTTTGCAGATACTAAAGAAACCCCTTTTATTGTGTGCAACTTAAGTATTATTAAATCCAATTATTATGAATTAAAAGAGAACTTCCCTTTTGCAAAAGTTTACTATGCAGTAAAAGCAAATCCAGCAGTCGAAGTATTATCTCTTTTAAGAGATTTAGGCTCAAACTTTGATGTAGCCTCTGTTTATGAATTAAGACGTTTACTGGAATTGGGTGTCACACCCGATAGAATCAGTTACGGAAACACGATTAAAAAATCCAAAGATATCAGAGAATTTTATGAAGCAGGCGTTCGTCTCTATGTGACAGATAGTGAAGCAGACCTGAGAAATATAGCCAAAGCAGCACCAGGTTCAAGAATTTTTGTCAGAATTCTGACCGAAGGTATGGAAACAGCTGACTGGCCTTTATCCCGTAAATTTGGTTGTCAGACAGACCTGGCGACTGATCTGATCATTCTTGCCAGCAAATTGGGACTTGAGCCTTATGGAATCTCTTTCCATGTAGGATCACAGCAAAGAGATATATCTGCGTGGGATGCAGCGATTTCAAAAGTAAAATATATCTTTACATGGCTGGAAGAAGAAGAAGGTATTAAATTGAAAATGATTAATATGGGTGGCGGTTTCCCTGCAAATTATGTAGCAAGAACCAATGATTTATCGGTTTATGCTTCAGAGATTACCCGTTATATTATAGAAGATTTTGGAGATGATCATCCTGAAATTATTCTGGAACCAGGTCGATCACTGGTTGCTGAAGCTGGGATGATTGTCAGCGAAGTAGTTTTAGTCTCCAGAAAATCCAGAACCGCTTTAAACCGTTGGGTTTATACTGACGTGGGCAAATTTAACGGTTTAATAGAAACGCTTGAAGAATCAATCAAATTTCCTATTTATACCGAAAAGAAGGGAGAAATGGAAGAGGTTGTGATTGCAGGGCCAACCTGTGATTCTCAAGACATTATGTACGAAGATACGAAATATGAATTACCTTTGAGTTTATCTATTGGAGATCGTTTGTACTGGTTTACAACCGGAGCCTATACCTCAAGTTACTGTTCTGTTGAATTTAATGGATTTCCTCCTCTTAAAACCTATTTTATCGAATAACTTTTCTTAATCTTTTAAGGACACAGTTATAAGAAACTGTGTCCTTTTTTGATTCTGTCGTAAATTTACCACATTGAACATTTGAAGTCAATGAGTAGCTTAGATTCTGATTTAAACTGAATTCTAAACAGGTAGTCTGAACAGTACTGATTCGATTGAAGAACTTCAAAAACAAACGAATAAACATTTCAACAAAAATTAAGATTCTGCTTTTTAATTTTTATGTCAGTTTTGTGTTAAAAAACAAAATTAATCAAATTTTTGCTTGACTTTTAAAAGGAATCGTACTATATATATCTAAAGAGAGTCAGAAAGACTGTCTTTGACAATATTAAGGTATAAAAAGCAAATAAAAACGATTCGCTAATCAACAGATTCTGCGAATAAAAAACCAGGAGGGGTTAATGGCAAATTATTTCTTGGAGACTCAGAGTCATGAATGGATTTTAAGCAATCAAAACGGTGCTTATGCACTTGGAACAGGCAATCTTGTACCTCTGAGAAAATACCATTCTTTACTGACAAAAAGTAATGCTCAATTCGAACGTTATAATTTGCTTGCCAGTCTGGAAGAGATGATTGAATGGCGGGGGGAATCATTTTTTCTGGACAGCAATCATTATAACAACTGCATTTATCCGGAAGGTTTTTTACATCTGGTAAAAAGCTGGTTACGACCTTATCCGGTATTCTTGTTTTCTGCTTTACCACATAATGATGATATTCTCATCCGAAAAAGCATCATGATGGACGAAACAAGTAATACGATTCTGATTAAATACAAAAATTTAAGTACCAATCAACTCAACTTCAAAATTAGACCCAAATTTGCCCTGAGAAATCATCATCATCTCAATCAGGCGGGTGACTGGGATAAAAATGATATTCATACAGAAATCTGCCAGGATGAACATTGTCACTTTTTAAAAGTTAAACGCTTTTCTAATCAGCTTGAGTGTTATGGCTGGCTTCAACACGGACAGATTTATCCAGAACATAACATCTATAGAAGTCAGTATTATCCATGGGAAGCCATGAGAGGTTATCCAGGTTCAGAAGATCTGATCTCGGTTGCAGGTATTGAGTTTAGTCTGAAAACAAATGAAACTGATTATCTGATTTTCTCTGACATGCCGATTGAAAACACAGAAGAACTGGTCGCTAGAATCGAAAAACGGTATAAAAAATATCCTCTTCCCTATGATATTCCTCAAAAAAGAAAAAATGATATTAAATCAAAATCTGAAGAAAATGAAGAAGAAAACAGTATCTTAAATTCTCTGGATTATAATGATAACATCATGTTTGAATATCCTGATTATCTGAAAATACTAGAACTGTCAATGACTGATTTTATGGCAAACAATGACATCGTAGCAGGATTCCCATGGTTTGGTGCCTGGGGAAGAGATACAATGATCGCATTGGAGAGTATTATTCAAATGCCTAAAGGAGCAGAGTATGCCTGGTCTGTCTTAAAAAAATATAATGAACAAAGAAAAAACGGATTACTGCCCAATATGTGCTCTGAAAGCGGACAGGGTGGTAATTATGATACAATTGACGCCAGCTTATGGTTTATTATCAGACTTTATGAAACTGTTGAAAAACTGAATCAAAAAGGCACTCAAAAACAAAAAACGGCTAACTGGAAAGAAATCATTGATATTACAGAAAACACTCTGAATGAGTTATTATTTAAAGAAAACGAGCATTTCTTTATACGAGAAGATGGTTTGCTGGAGTTAGGTCATTCATTTGCATCTGCAACCTGGATGGATGCGAAAATTTCTGGTAATCCAGTAACACCGAGAGATGGTGCGCCAGTTGAAATTAACGCATTATTATACAATGCATTATGTTATTATGAACTAATGATTGAAAAATATAATAATATTGCACCTGAAAGTAAATTCTATCTGCTGAACAATGAATTTATAGAGCAAAAAAATCTGATAAAAGAGTCTTTTTCTAAATACTGGATTGGTGATTTTTTAGCTGACCGTATTTATCGTGACCAGGTGATTGCTGAATACAGACCAAATGCGATTATTGCAGCATCTTTGCCATTTACCCCGCTCTCAATAGATAAACTTCAGCAAATTTACGAATGTGCGCATATTGAATTGTTTACACCTTATGGTTTGAGAACTCTCTCTCCAAGAGACTACAAATTTAAAAAAAAATATATCGGTGACCTCAACCAAAGAGATAAAGCTTACCATCAGGGAACAGTCTGGGCATGGTTGCTTTTACCGTTTGTAAAGACCTGGCTGAGAGCTTATCCTGGTAAATCAGTCAATGAATCGAGGAATCATATCAGTTATCTGATTGAGAAATTCAGAAATGGCTACCAAAAAGGTCATATTGCCTCAATCGCAGAAGTTTGGGATGGCGATAAACCACATTTCCCAAAGGGTACCCCTGCTCAGGCATGGAGCGTCAATGCGCTTTACTGTATTGAAATGATTCTGTCTAATCTGGAAGGGGATAAATCATGAAAATTCTGATGTTTACCTGGGAATTTCCACCTTTAATTGCCGGAGGACTGGCAATGGCATGTTACGGCATGGTAAAAGCATTGCTACAATCAGGTATTGAAGTCGATCTGGTATTGCCAACCAAAGATATGGTGTATTTTCCACTCAGAAAAGTGGAAGATGCAGACACATTGCCTGTAGTTTTCCTTGATCCTATAAAACACAAAGAATATGAAAGAATTACTCACGAAACCTTAACCAAAAGACTGGAGTATCTAGGCGTTAGCTTTTCACCAGAGACTTACATAAATGGTTCTGAATTAAAATCATGGACTAAAGTTGTCGAAAAAGTCGTTGTTGAAAAACATCATCACACCACCATTCAGGAAAAGATTTGGCAAGACTTAAAAATCTATTTACTGGGTGAGGAAAATATATTTAAAAAAGTTCAGGAACTGACTGTCCGTGCTGAAAAATTTGCCAAAACGCTTGATTTTGATCTGATTCATTCTCACGACTGGCTAACCTATCCGGCAGGCATGCTGGCTAAACGATTAACCGGTAAACCTTTAATTGCCCACATGCACGCCACAGAATTTGACAGATCAGGCGGAGTGGGTGATGAAAGAATACACAATCTGGAATATGACGGCATGTCCTATGCAGACAGAGTGATTTGTGTTTCAAAATATACTGCCAATATGGTGATATCCCGTTATCATATAGATTCAGGAAAGATTCGTATTATTCACAATGCATACGATGTAGGAGATTTGATTGCTGACCAGAAAGACAGAATTTTTAAAGGGCCAACCATCCTCTTTTTAGGTAGAATTACTCTGCAAAAAGGACCTGATTACTTTATCGAGATTGCCAATGAAGTGCTCAAAGTTCACCCGCATGCACGATTTATTATGGCAGGAACAGGCGATATGTCGAGAAAACTACTCCACAGATCTGCCTTTCTCAGACTCAGAAACCGCTTTATTTTTGCCGGTTTCCTGAACAGAAAACAAGTCGAGACAATACTAAATAGTGTCGATATCTATATATTACCTTCCGTTTCAGAACCTTTTGGTATTGCCCCGCTTGAAGCAATGGCTTATGGTGTAACCGCCATTATATCAAAACAATCAGGTGTATCGGAAGTGGTAAATCATGCATATAAAGTGGATTTCTGGGATACAAAGAAAATGTCAGAAATTGTTAATTATTTAATTGAGAATCCTGATGAATGTCAGGAAATGGGTGAAAAAGGTCGATTAGAAGTCCAATCTATTAGTTGGAGTGAAGCTGCAGATAAAATCATAAGCGTTTATGATGAAATGCTTTAAGCCAACCTTCAAAGGAGAATTTTTATGTTAAACTTAGTTTTCTACTTTCAGGTGCACCAACCTTACCGTCTGAAACATTACAGCGCTTTGGAAATTGGTAAAAACCATGACTATTTTGATCATAAGCTTAATGAACTGGTTACTCATAAAGTGGCTGACAAATGCTATATTCCAACTAATAATCTGATGCTGAAACTGATCAAACAATTTAAAGGTCAGTTTAAAATCTCATATTCGGTTACAGGTGTGGCAATTGAACAATTTAAAAAATACCGTCCGGATGTATTGGATTCATTTAAAGCACTGGCAGAAACCGGCTGTGTGGAGTTTATCGGAGAGACTTATTATCACTCACTGGCCTTACTGTACGATACTGAAGAGTTTCTGGAACAAGTCGAAATGCACAGAAATCTGATGAAAAAAGAATTTAATTATTATACAACGACTTTCCGTAATACAGAATTGATCTATCAGGATAAATTGTCTGACATCATCTATGACATTGAAGGCTTTAAGACGATTTTGACAGAAGGCGTTGACCGTATTTTAGGCTGGCGTTCTCCACTATATGCTTACAAAAATTATACTGGCGACATCAGTCTTCTGCTCAAATACTATCAGTTGTCTGATGATATTGCCTTCCGTTTTTCCAACAGAGACTGGCCTGAATTTCCACTGACAGTCGATAAGTTTGTTCATTGGGTTGAACAGCTTACTTTTAAGGAAGAAAAAGGGCGCAATATGTTTCTCAATCTCTTTATGGATTATGAAACATTCGGCGAACACCAATGGGAAGAAACAGGTATCTTCAAGTTTATGGAGAAATTACCGGAACGTGTACTTCAAAATCCGAATCTGGGATTTGCATGGCCTTCCCAGGCTTATGAATTATCCAATTACCAGCAGGAAACCCTCTCCTTCCCTGAACCTGTCTCCTGGGCAGATGCAGAGCGTGACTTATCTGCATGGCTGGAAAATGATATGCAAAAAAATGCGATAGAAACATTCTATGAGCTTGTCGAAAAAATCAGGGAAAAGGGACGTTATGATCTGATGGAAGATGCAAGAAAATTAAGCACTTCTGACCATTTCTACTATATGTGTACCAAGTATTTTCAGGATGGAGACGTTCATAAATACTTCTCACCTTACGACTCCCCTGAACAGGCTTATATCTATTTTATAAATGCCTTAGCTGATCTGGAGGAAAGATTAAATGATTAAAAAACCACGTTTTACCAGTATCCATGTAAAACCCAGAATTCCAGAAAGTCTGCACAGACTGGAAGAGCTGGCTTACAATGTATGGTCAACCTGGGATAAAGATGCTTATGATTTGTTTAGCCATATTGATCCGATGCTTTACAGAAAATGTGAACACAATCCGGTTAAACTGCTTTCTGAAATCACTAATGAAAGACTGGAAGAATTGTCAACTGACTCCGGCTATCTGTATGAACTGGATAAAGTCTATACGGGTTATCAGGAATACCTCAATTTTGATAATACTGATTTTGAAATTAATGGCGAAAAATGGACAATGGATCATCCGGCAAAAGTCGCTTATTTGTGTATGGAATATGGTTTACATGAGTCATTGCCTATCTATTCAGGCGGTCTGGGCATCCTTGCCGGCGATTACCTTAAAGCAGCTTCAGATCAGGCGATTCCCATGTATGCCTTTGGTATTCTGTATAAATATGGTTATTTCAGTCAGAGAATAAACCCTGAAGGAATGCAGGAAGAGGCCTATAAGTTGATTGAATGGGGTCAAAAACCTGTTAAAACTGTCAAAGATGACAAGAATATGGACTTGATTCTGGACATCAATATTCATAACCAAAAGCTCTTCTTCAAAGTCTGGATAATCAATGTAGGCAAGATCAAACTTTACCTGCTTGATACCGATCTGCCTCAAAATCCACCTCAATACCAAAGCATTACTCATCTGCTGTATGAAGCTGACAGAGAAAAGCGAATCCTTCAAGAAATCCTACTGGCTTACGGTTCGATGAAGATCATGGAGTATCTTAAGATTGAGCCAACTGTTTATCATATGAATGAGGGGCATTCTGCCTTTATTATCTTTGAACTGCTCAGAAAACTGATGGTCGAGCAAAAGTTAAGTTTTAATCAGGCAAAAAACATCATCAAAGCCCGTTCAGTATTTACCACTCACACTCCGGTTGTTGAAGGAAATGAACATTTTGATAAGAAACTGATTGATAAATATCTGAAAGATAAGATTGAAGCGATAGGCATCAATTATCAGGAAATGATCTCTTATGGCGAGATTGAGGGTGATGATCATAATTTCTGGCTACCTGCCATGGCAATCAGATTTTCCAAATACATTAATGGTGTTTCTGAATTACACTCTCATGTTTCCAGAAAAATGTGGCATAAGATTTACCCTAATCTTTGTGACAGTGAAGTGCCAATTACTGCAATTACCAATGGCGTTCACCTGCAAACATGGCTCAGTAAACAATTAACGATTCTTTATAATCGCTATGTAGGACCTGAATATCTGCATGCATCTGAACGTAAGCATGTTTGGAATAATGTACTGATGATACCAGACAATGAAATATGGGAAGCACATCTGCAAAGAAAAGAACAAATGATTTCTTTTATCAGAAACAGAATCGTTCGCTTTTCACAAGATAAAGGGCTTACACAAAGTACCAGCAATCCAGGTAAACGAATTTTACATCACAGTTATCTGACAATAGGCTTTGCCCGTCGTTTTGCCCAGTATAAAAGAGCAACCCTGCTGTTAAAAAATCCTGAAAGATTACTTAGGATTCTAAACAATAAGGAAAGGCCTGTTCAGTTTCTATTTGCCGGCAAAGCCCATCCTGCAGATATAGAAGGAAAAAAACTGATTAAAGGTATTATCGAATTTGCCAGACAAAACAATGTAGAAGACAAATTTCTCTTTATTGAAGACTATGACATGAACGTTGCCCGTCATATCGTTCAGGGTGTGGATGTTTGGTTGAATAATCCTGTCAAACCAATGGAAGCCAGTGGTACCTCCGGAATGAAAGCCGGTATTAACGGTGTACTCAACTGTAGTGTGCTCGATGGCTGGTGGCCTGAATGTTATGATGGGAAAAACGGATGGGCAATCAATGCAGCAGATTATTACAGTGATTATGAGACTGCTCAGAGAATGGAAGCAGAGCAGATCTATGACCTGATTGAAAATGAAATTGCTCCGCTTTACTATGAACGTGATCAGGCAAATTACCCTATCCGTTGGATCAGGATGATGAAACGCTCTATGTACACTGTCGGAATGGGATTCAATATGCACCGTATGCTTGATGAATATGGTAAAAAATTCTATATTCCAAGCATTTATCTGTATGAGCAAATATCTTCAGATAATTACAAGATTTTGAATGATATACTCGAAATCGAATCTAAAGCAGCTACAGTATGGGATAAAATTTTTATTAAGGATTTCTTCTTAAAATTCCCAGATGAAGAAAAGATTACCAGTGGAGATATCGTAGATATTGAGTCTTATGTTTACCTTGATCAGGCAGAACATCAGCTCTTTGAAGTCGAACTCTTTTATCAGCTCGATAATCAGGATAATTTTGAAATTATTCCGCTTGACTTTGTTGAAAAATACTCTGATAATGTAGTAAAATATACTTGTTCTTTCCGTCTCAAAAAATCAGGATATCAAAACCTCAGTGTCAGAATCAAACCTAAATACAATTTTAGACTCTATAAAGAGCGAAAACTCATTAAATGGAGATAGAAACTCAAGGCTGCTTCGGCAGCCTTTTTTATTATGAGTCATAATTGTCTCACTTCCAGTCAAATATAAAAAACTTTTAAGAAAAGTATTGACTTTATTACAATTTTCATTTTTTTTACTTACAAAGTATGAAATGAGGATAATGAGATTTATGGAATATATTTGTGAAAACATTTTTGTCTGGCATGGAGATAAAAAAAACGATTATCGTACTTTGTTAAAAGAAAGACAGGCAATTCAACTGTCTCATTTGGTCATCCCTTATGAACGGCTTGTCAGAATGGAGCAAACTGCTGGCGATGTCATTGTTAATGTGAATGATGCTCATGCAGGAGCTGGATTTATTGATAATGTGCCGGAAATTCCACTTGCTGACGCAATGATTACCAATACGAAAAACCTTTTTTTATGCGTCCGTACTGCCGATTGTTTTCCCATTTTGATTTATGATAAAAAACAAAAAGCAATTGCAGCTGTCCATTCTGGACGCGAAGGAACAAGACTCAATATACTTGGAAAAACAATTCAAAAAATGATTGATGAATTCAAATGTCAGTCAAATGACTTACATATTGTTATTGGTGCTGGAATATCAGCAAATCACTATGAAGTCGATAAAAATACCTATCATCATTTCTATAAATCCAACTCAGAAATTCTGAGTCAGGAGTTTATTGAAAAAAAGTTCAACGAGTCCTCGTATAAAATTAACATACCTGAAATGCTGTCTTTTCAGCTTGAGGCAGAAAAAATTAAGAATAATCAAATTCAATTAATACCTGAATGTACTTATGAAAACCAAAACTATTTTTCTTTCCGTAGGGACAAAGGAAATAACCGCCAATTATCAGTTATAGGAATCATCCAATGAGCCAAACATTTAGTAATCCCACACAAAATATTACGTTAGAAATATCAGATGATGCATATAATGCCTATCTGACCATTCACGATAATGATGAATTTATTAATGAAACAGAAATTGTAAAACTGATTGAAGAGTCTGGCATTCTTTATGGAATCGACAAAGCGATGGATTTCATTAAAGAAAATGATATAAAAAAAGAATTTGGAACTCCCTTTCCAATTGCCATCGGTCAAAAAACCAAAGAACCTGAAATAGAGTTCTCCCCCCTGTTTAACCAGGACAGATGTTATCACAGCTCAATTGGTAATCAGTTCTTCCTTTTGGATAATCTTAATAAAATCCATAAAGGAGAAGCCCTGGCTCATCTTTTTGTTACACGCCCTGCAAAAACAGGAATTAATATTTTTGGAGAAGAAGTAAACCCTGAAAGTTCTGAGAATTTTCTTATTAACCAGTATTTAGGCGAAAATACAGAATACATCCATGATAGAGGTCAAATCATTGCCACGCGTTCAGGATATCCATGGATTGACGAATTGAACAGAATTCATGTTAAGAGTGATTTTATTATTGAGCACGATATTGATTTAGGATATGAAAATTTTAAATTGTTCGGAAATCTGATTGTTAAAGGCAATATCTGTGAAAAAGCCCAACTCTTTATTGATGGGGATTTAACTGTCGAACAAGACATTGAGGATGCCTCCGTTAATGCAACCGGTAATATCAATGTGATAGGGAATATTCTAAATTGCAGACAACCTGGTATAATAGCCGAAGGAGACATTCACTTTCAAAATGCTGAAAATTCAAGAATAGCTTGCGGTGGCAAGATCTCATTTGATAAAAATGCTCATTTCTGTCGTCTGATGGCTGAAAAAGGAGTATTTGGTAATGAAGAAAACAGTTCTATTGTTGGTGGCATTATTCAAAGTGGTGAGCACATTGAAGCAGCTATCATTGGAAATGCAAGTATGATGAACACTGAAACTGAAATATCCATTTCCCCTTTTACCAAAGAAAAAATGCTTCTGCTTACCAAACAAATCATGAAAATGAGAGAGTATAATCAGACTGACAGCTCTGAATTTTCTGATTTATCAGATAAATTACAAGATCTTGAAACAAAACTGGAAAACGAAATCAATAAAACACTCAAAAATGAAGATGTTTTACCAAAACATATACTGATATTCAAAAAGATTTTTCCAGGCGTGTATATCCGTATTTTAAAAAAATCTATCAATATTAATGAGGAAACCGGACAGGTTTCATATTCAATAGTTGATGGTGAACTGATTGCAGAAGAATATTAAAAAAAGGAAGAGATCATGAAATCATTAAACCAGGGAGCCTGTGGTCTGGATTGCCAAATTTGTGAAGCCAGAATTGCAACAGAAAACAATGATAATCAATTACGTGAAAAAGTCGCTAAAGAATGGTCTGAAATGTATCAGGCTAATATCCAACCAGAAAACGTGAACTGTACCGGATGTATGAAAGAAGGAATTAAATTCGCACATTGTAATGAATGCAATATCAGATCCTGTGTAATTGATCACAAGATTAACCACTGCGCAGAATGTAGTGATTTTGCATGTGAAAAAATTCAGAGTTTTATGAATATGGTTGAATGTGCAAAAAACAATCTGATGGAGCTAAAACAATAGATACTGTTAAAAGCGTTCTTGATAACATGATTGTCATTCTGTCATCAAAAACGCTTTTTTTTACTTTTTCTGAATACCCCTGTGAAACTCAATAATATTCTTAACTTTGTAACCGGAGTAATCTTTCGTTTTAGCGCAATATGCCAGTAAAACAATTATTACCATTACCAGATTTAAGATTATCAGGGTTTTAATCACCTTTGAGTAATCTTTATTTTTCATTTATCCTGCTTTCTCTCTGATTCATTATTATTATCTAACCCTTTATGAAAGTATTAATTTTCATAAATGCTTATCATATCAATCCCAGTATTTTCTGTCCAGACTCCGGTAGTTAACAGCCTCACTGAGATGCTGAACTTTTATTCTCTCACTATTATCCAAATCGGCTATTGTTCGTGAAACTTTAAGGATTCTGTCATAAGCTCTGGCAGATAAGCCTTTTTTCTGCATCGCTACCCTTAACAATTCCTTACTTTCTTCATCAAGCTCACAGTATTTTCTAATTAACTTAGATGACATCTGTGCATTACAATAAATAGATTCATTTTTAAATCGTTCCAGTTGAATCTGACGACACAGGTTTACTCTTTTGCGAATATCAACAGATTTTTCTCCATTTGGAACAGCCATCAAATCGCTATAATGCATCTGAGGTACTTCAATATGTAAATCGATCCTGTCCAATAAAGGCCCTGATACTTTTGAGCGATAACGAATAATCTGCTGCTGACCACAACTACAAGAATGTCCTTCTATATGAGAGCCATAATATCCGCATGGACAGGGATTCATCGAGGCAATCAGGATAAATTTGGCAGGAAAAGATAAGGTCTGCGTTGCCCTTGCAATCGTAACAAAACCATCTTCAAGTGGCTGCCTGAGCACTTCCAGAGCTGATTTTTTAAATTCGGGTAATTCATCTAAAAATAAAACACCATTATGTGCCAATGATACTTCTCCTGGTTTTGGATATGAGCCACCACCTATCAAGGCAATATCTGAAATGGTATGATGAGGCGAGCGAAACTGACGGTTAGTTATAATCCCTTTGTTTGTTCCAGTGAGTAAACCGGCAACAGAGAAAATCTTAGTTGTTTCCAGGGATTCTTCCATGCTAAACTCAGGGAGAATAGAGGCAAGTCTTCTTGCAAGCATAGTCTTTCCAGAACCAGGAGGTCCTATCATCAACAGATTATGTCCTCCACTTGCAGAGACTTCCAAAGCCCGTTTCACATGAAACTGACCTTTAACATCAAACATATCATCCACAACATGACTCATATTGGAAAAAATATCTTCGGTATTGATAACACAGGGTTCTATCTGAATGCTGTTTTCCAAAAACTCCACCGTATCTCTCAGAGACTCCACCGGGTAAACAGCTAAACCCTCAATCATAGCAGCTTCTTCTGCATTCTCTTTTGGCACGATGATACCATCCAGATTGTCGCGTTTTGCTGCCAGAGCAATGGGTAATATTCCTCTTACCGGTCTGACTTCTCCATCCAGAGACAATTCTCCGACAATCGCACATTTTTCCATTTTCAGACTTCTAACCTGTTTGGTCGCTGCCATCAATGCAATCGCTATCGGTAAATCAAGCCCCACATCATCTTTTTTGAGATCTGCCGGTGCCAGATTAACAGTATATCGGCGTGCGTGAAACTGATATCCGGCATTAATAATCGCTGCTGCAACCCTGTCTTTACTCTCTTTCACCGAATTGGAAGGTAATCCTACCATGTTAAAACTAAAAGTACCATGCTTGGCATCACATTCAATACATAGTTTTTCTGCATCTATTCCATTTAAAGTATAAGATATCGAACGAGCAAACATCATTTCCTCATTTAATCCACTATCAATTTTATTTTTAAAATGCAGAGACGCTATTACACGCCTCTGCCCTGTTTACGAAATTTATAATGGGTTTACTTATAAAAATCTTTTCGCATCTGAATCAATGCTTCATGAACATTGTTATCATTTAAAGCAATCATCTGAGCTGCCAGAATAGCCGCATTCTTTGCGCCATCAACAGCCACTGTCGCCACAGGAATTCCTGGAGGCATCTGAACCACAGCATAAAGTGCATCGACTCCACTTAAAGCTGATCCGGATAAAGGAACCCCAATAACCGGTAAAACAGTCATAGAAGCAATCACGCCTGGCAAATGAGCTGCCATACCAGCCATGGCAATAATCGTTTGAACCCCATCTGAAGGAGCTGATTCAATCAATTGTCTGACTCTTTCGGGTGTCCTGTGTGCTGAAGCCACATGTAAATCACTGCTGATATTTAACAGATTTAGCTGCTCAACCGCTTTTTCCGCGTGTTTCATATCTGATTGACTACCTAATATGATTCGTACTAAAGGCATTAATTCCCCGCTTATTTTTTTATTGGTTGATTTGCATCATAAGCTTCAAAACACTTCATAATATCTTCAGGTGTATTTGCATTTAATAAAGTCTGAAGATTATCGCCTGTTTTTAAAAACTTAGATAAAAATGACAGAGAGAACAAATGTTGCATGTCATTATGCAGTAATAACATAAAGAAAATGCTGACCGGTTGGTTATCTGGTGCATCAAATTCTACACCCTGAACTGAACGTCCAAATAAAATAGATGGTGTTTTAATCTTGGTTGGATGCATATGTCTTGGATGAAGCATAGCCACACCTTCACCAACTGCTGTGGAAACCAGCTCTTCACGGGCAACAACCACTTCATACAACCAACGGTGATCTCTGACTAACTTAAGATCTCTTGCTTTTCTGGACATAACCGCGATCGCTTCGTATTTGTTATCTGCTTCAAAATCCAAAAAGATATTTTCAATTTTGAAATAATCCTGGAAACGACAAATTGTTCTTTTCATTGCCAGATATGCTTCTTCATTCTCATTCAGATTGGTAAGCCATTCATCAATCTCAATTTTGTCCACTTTAACAGATTTCCCTGTTTTTTGTTCCTTAAATGTGCCGGAATTAATCATTTCAATGACAACAGATTCGGCAACTTTTAAGTATTTCGCCGCTTCTGCGACACTTAAGAGTTTCGTATTATTCATTGTAAACCCCTTTCATTATCACTTTTTTGTACTTATAATCTAATTTTTTAATCATGTCAAGACAATAATTTCTTGACATTAACATATAAAAAAAAATCTTATAACTTATGGTCAAGAATTTTTATTATATTTTTTTATTACTACTGCTTTTTGCAGGTTGCTCTTACTCGGTTTACACCAGTGAGTACCCCCATTTAAAGACTATTTATATCCAGCCCTTTGAAAACAAAACCGTAGAATACGCACTTGCACAGGACACACAAAATAGTCTCGTAAACGCATTTCTTCACGATGGACGATTAAAAATCAACACACAAAACCCTGATTCTGAACTTAAAGGTGAGATTATCGATTACAAAAAAAAGATATTTTCTTACGATAATGCCGGCAATGTTCAGGAATATCAGATTCAGATTTTATTTTCTGTCACTTTTACCGATTTAAAAATGAGTAAGACCATTTATGAAAATAAAAGTCTATTACTCACAAAGACCTATAACCCCAGCTCAACAAACGTGAATATTGAAAAAACGGAAGAAGAAGCCATCAACAAAATATTCAGTGACTTGTTTGATCATATCATCAAAAATACATTGGAGTCTTGGTGAGAATTAATAAGTTTTTAGCAATGAGCCAGATAGGCTCTCGACGAAAAGTCGAAGAATTTATACTAAATGGTGATATCAAAATTAACAACGAAATTTGCACAGATTTAAGCAGACAGATTGATCCTGACAGAGATATTGTACAATACAAGAATAAACGGGTAAAACCAGACGTCCAAAAGACACTTATCGTTATGAATAAACCCAAAAATTACATTGTAACAAAAAGCGATGAATTTGATAGAAAAACCATCTACGATTTATTACCTGATTTTGCAAAATCCCTTAATCCGGTTGGCAGACTTGATTATGCTTCTGAAGGATTACTGATCTTAACAAATGATGGCGATTTGGCGAATAAAATCATTCACCCCCAATTCAAACTCCCCAAAACTTATGTCGTAAGCGTTGATGCCATGCTAAACGAAGAAGAACTCAACCAGCTAAGAAATGGTATCATGCTCGATGACAGACCCACTTTACCTGCTAAAGTCTATATGAAAAAGGTTGCAGATAAAAACTGTGAAATCAAAATGACAATATTTGAAGGCCGAAACCGTCAAATCAGACGTATGATAGAAGCACTCGGTCATCAGGTAACCAAACTCAAAAGAATCCAGATCGGTGAAATTCATCTTGAAAATCTGCCTGTTGGTATGTGGAGATCACTTACCCCTGAAGAAGTGCTATATCTTGTGAAACATACTCAGCATGCCAAAAGAGAAAATCATCAGCTAAAAACTCAACATGCTGTTACAGAATCAAATCTTGTACATCACCCAAAACAGACTCAACCTAAACAAAAAACATTCAAACCCACCAAAATGAATAATAAAAGTGTAAGGACTCAAAAATGAAAATAGGAATCAGCGGACTGCCAAAATCTGGTAAAACAACCATCTTTAATGCTTTAACCAAACTGGAAGCAGATACAAGTCTTTATGACAGTAAAAGCGAACCCAATCTTGGCAATGTTCTGGTTTTGGATGAAAGAATTACGCATCTTTCAGAAATCTACAAACCCAAAAGTACCATCTATGCCAATATTGAATTTATAGATTTTCCTGCTATGAGTGAAGATGATGAAAATCATCAGTTTCTCAGTACATCTTCTATGACTTTAATCAAAAATACCGATGCACTGGCTATTGTTTTGAGAAATTTTTCTGATCCGGTGCTTGATGAAACCTATTATAAAGCAAATCCGGTTAAAGACTTCAAATCCATTTACGAACAATTCATACTTTCTGATCTGATTACAGCAGAAAAAAGAATTGAAAAAATTGAATTGGGATATAAAAGAGGAATTAAAACCCCTGCAATTCAACTTGAAGAAAAAGTACTCAGGCAAATTGTTGAAACACTTAATGAAATCAAACCTATTTCTAGCCTGACTTTATCAGAAGATGAATTAAAAACAATACGTGGCTTTCAATTTCTAAGTCAAAAACCAGTTCTTATCGTTCTTAATTCTGATGAAAACAACCTCTATAAAAATGAAAACATCATTAATGAACTCAAAGAATATGCCGAATGCATTGAATTTGCTGGCAAATTTGAAATGGAACTGAGTCGTCTGGATGAAGAAGAAGCAAAAATGTTTATGGAAGACATGAACATCAAAGATTCTGCCATCAACGTGTTTACCAAAACAGCTTATTCAGTTTTAGGGTTAATCAGTTTCTTCACAGTCGGTACAGATGAAGTCAGAGCCTGGACCATCCATAAAGGAGACATCGCTCTTGAAGCTGCTGGCAAGATCCACTCTGATCTGGCACGTGGTTTCATCCGCGCAGAAACATTTAATTACACTGACTTTGTTACTCATGGTTCAGAAAAAGCCATTCGCGAAAAAGGGCTATTCCGTCTTGAAGGCAAAACCTATGTTGTTAAAGATGGTGACATCATCAATGTACGGTTTAATGTATAAAACATCTTATTAATATAATTGAATCAGAAACCTATATCCGTTTCTGATTCCTTTTTTTATGATCATAAAGCAAGAATTATTCACAAGCAACAATCAAACTAAACAGATTCCTTTCTGAATCTGATAATAAGAGGATTTATGCCTGCAAAAAAACAAGAAAAAAAACAAAAATCAGTATCACAAATAAACACAAAATTACTTATTATTTTCTTATTATTTATCAATATACTCCTCTTTCTTTCCTCTTCCACTCCCCTTTCTTACTTGGAGAACGATATTAGCACTTTTAAGGAATATCCTTTTAGTCTGGTAGATCTTCTAACCCATAAATATCCTCCTGCAGAGAACATGATAGGATATCTTGGTGTCTTTTTAGGTTGGTTATCCTTTGTTATTTTTGGACAAGTTTTTTGTCTTTTCTTATATGTTTTACTTTTCCTGTTTTTTATGAATCGTTTATTATTTCATCATCGTTCATTCCAAAAACATCTTTATTTCATTTCGCTACTTAGTTTTCTTGGTTTTTCCAATTACTTTATTTTTGCTGAATTTAATCCGGAATATGCTTATCTTTTCCAATTTTACACAAACCTTTTAAAAGGAATCTTCAACACAATTGGTGCTTTTATCATCAATTTCTTTTTTACACTGCTGAGTTTCGGTTTTTATATTGGCTTCAGCACAATCAAACAGGCATTGATATCACTTTTTAAGCGTAATCCATTAAAAATTGAAAAAGAAACTCCTACTCTAAATGATGATAAAAAACCTGATTTAAAGCCAACAATAGACGAAAACGAAACAATACCTGATTATAATGCTATAGAAACACCTGTTACGGACAAAGTCAATCAGCTATCTAATGATAAAGATATTCTAAGTGATATTGGCATCAATTTCCTTACAGATAAAGACGAAATAGATGAAGACGAATATATTGCCCGTCTTAACTACGAAAATGTGACCAAGACAGTTTTTTCGCCTGTAGAGGAAAATTTTGATCCTGATGCTGTCTATGTGAAACCCCAAATAGAAAGTTTTTTATTTAAAAGCGCTAGCACTGAAAAAAAAGTTGATAAAGCTGCCTTACAGGAAGAAATTAGTCAAACCTGTCAAATCCTGCTCAGTAAACTGGCCGAATTTGATATTGAAGCAAAAGTTGTTAATGTCAATATCGGTCCTATCATCACCCAATATGAACTTCAGCCAGCCCCAGGTATTAAAGTCAATCGGTTTGTTTCACTATCAGATGACCTTAGTTTGGCTGTCAAAGCAAAGAGTATTCGTGTTCAGGCACCAATACCAGGCAGAGGGCTGATTGGTATTGAAATACCCAATAAATTATCAGATGTGATTTTTCTGCGTGATGTTCTGCTTTCTGAAGAAGCCGGAGAAGCAAAGAATATTTTAAGTATCGGGTTAGGTAAAGATATTGCCGGCAGGCCAATTATTTCTGATCTGGCCAAAATGCCTCACCTTTTGATTGCTGGTGCGACTGGTGCTGGCAAAAGTGTTTGTATCAATACAATTATCACATCACTTCTCTTTCACACAACGCCTGACGAAGTCAGACTGGTGATGATTGATCCTAAACGTATTGAGTTATCCGGTTACGAAGGTATCCCCCATTTGATTCAGAATGTCGTAACAGACCCTGAAGACGCCATGAATGCACTTAACTGGGCTGTATATGAAATGGAACGCCGCTACGAAATGCTTCAGGATTTAAAAGTTCGTGATATTACCGGTTACAACCAAAAGATTGAAGAACAATTTGGTACAGAAGAAGCTGTAATTCATAAATTACCTTATATTGTTGTCATAGTTGATGAATTTGCCGATTTAATCATGACAGCCGGTCGTGAAATCGAAATGCCTATCACCCGCCTGGCTCAAATGGCACGTGCGATTGGTATTCATCTCATTTTAGCCACACAAAGACCTTCAATTAAAGTAATTACCGGTGTAATTAAAGCCAACTTCCCTGCCAGAATAGCATTTAGAGTATCTTCCAAAGTCGATAGCCGCGTTATTCTGGACTCAATGGGTGCTGAGAAATTACTCGGACGAGGCGATATGCTGTTCTTACCACCTGGCAAAGCTAATCCAGAACGTATTCATGGCGCATTCCTGTCTGATTCTGAAATTGAAAGTCTGGTTGATTATCTAAAAACCCAACCAAAACCAGTTAATATGATTCAAATGACAAAACCTGATACCACATCTATTAATGATTTTGAATATGATGATGAACTTTTCCCTGAAGCTGCAAGATTAATTGTCGCTTCCAACACCGCTTCTGTTTCTATGTTGCAAAGACATTTCAAAATTGGTTATGCACGTGCTGGCCGATTGATTGATCTTTTAGAACGAGCCAGAGTGATTGGTCCCCATGTAGGCAGTAAATCGAGAGATGTATTAATGAGTATGGAGGATTTGGATGAAACAAATTTCAATAAAGCTACAATTTAGATCTATTTTACAGACAATCCTGTTTATTATTTTAAGCTTATTATGCATGACTAATCTGTTTTGTGACAATCTCAAAAATATTCAGGAGATTGTATCAAAATACAATCAAAGCACTCTCTATCAGATTGAGATTCAACAGGAAAATCATTATGTAGCTCAAAACAAGACACTTAAATCACACGGTTATCTCTATCGTGAGAATCAAAATTATCTCATAATTTTCGATAAACCTTACAAGCAATTTATAAAATTTACAGACAGTCAGGTTACAGTCTATGATTCATCCGTTAAAACAGCCTATCTGATTCCTTTTAGTAAATTTCCATCTTTTAATCCTGCTGTGATTTTTAGAGAAATAGAAAACGGCAAAATAAGCCTAAAAAACAAACAAAATCCTTTTAATATATCTTTTATCTCCTTGAACCAGTATTTTGATTTTTTAACTATTGATTTTGATTTTAAAGGCAATTTTATTAAATCCGTCAGTTATCAAGATCAACTAAACAACAAAGTGATCATTCATTTCATCAATCATCGATTTAATAAGAAACACAAATTAGATATTCCAAACTACACTTATCCTCCTGATACCAAATTATTTAAACAATAAATTCAAAATAAAACAATTAAAACCAATTTTTTAATTGTTAATCAAATTTATATAAGGAGTTCGTATGATCGGATTAATAATGGCAGGTGGATCCGGCACCCGTTTCTGGCCACTCAGCCGCAAAACAATGGCAAAACAATACTTGAAGCTTTTTGATAATCAATCCTTAATTCAAATGACCTTCAAAAGACTAAATCAGTTTATAAAATCAGATGATATTTATGTCATTACTACAATTGACCAGCATCGTCAGGTTCATGAACATTTACCTGAATTACCCAAAAAAAATATAATTATTGAACCTTATGCCATGAATACAGCGGCCTGTATCGCATACTCTGTAAACTATCTTAACAGACTCTATACAGATAATACTGATTTACTGATCGTACCTTCGGATCAGTTAATCGATAATATGACCTTATTTAAAAATTCAGTAACAAATGCTAGAGAACTATCACAACAAGGTTACCATGTTGTGTTTGGAATTAAACCATCATATCCGGCAACAGGCTATGGCTATATCGAACAGGGTCAAGCACTTAGCAATACTATGTTTCATGTGAAACAATTCAAAGAAAAACCAGATTTACCTACAGCTGAACACTTTATTTCTTCAGGTAATTTTCATTGGAATTGTGGCATTTTTCTTTGGACTTTAAAAACCATTTCTCAATCATTTAAAACGTATTATTCAGAAGGTTCTCATATTCTTGAGCAGATTAATCGTTATGATTATCAGGTAGAAAATTATTTTAAAATCAGGTCACTATATAAATCATTACCAAAAATGCCTGTAGATATTGCGATAATGGAGAAAGTTAATCTCAGAGCAGTTGTGCCTCTTGACCTGAAATGGAGTGATGTTGGCTCATGGTACTCACTTCATGAGGTACTTGACAAAGACGATATGAATAATCATTTTTCGGGTAATCATGTCAGCATCAATTCACATAACAATCTGATGGTCAGTAAGAAATTGATCACCTGTGTTGATGTTGATAACCTAGTCGTTGTTGAAACTGAAGATGCAATTCTTATCATACCAAGAAGTTCATCTGAACGAGTTAAAAACCTTGTTGAAGAAATGAAGTTAAAACAAAAGAGTGAATTTCTTTAATCATACATAGATAGGGAGCTTATATGTTTTTTATTTTTCTTTCAGCATTATTCAGTGTTATGATAGCAAATTATCTTCACTATATCAGTCATAAAAATTTATCAGTTCCCTATATTTTCTTTGGTAATTATTTGTTTGCATTTTCAATTTTACTAATACAATCAGAAAAAAAACAGGTTTCATTTTTGAATTATGATTTATTATTAGCATTGTTTGCCGGTTTTATGTTTGTCGTAAATCTGCTCCTTTATAAGAAAAATGTTGTAAAAAATGGTGTTTCGCTGAGTGTATCTTTCATGAGAATTGCTGTCATCATTCCAGTACTCTTGTCATTTTTAATATTTAGTGAAACAGTATCATTGATTTCATTAACTGGTATTATACTATCTGTTTTGATTATTTTGTCTTTATGTAAGTTTCAAAAGAAATTTAACATCCTTTTAGCTTTAAGTTTATTCATAGTGACTGGCTTTACAGATTATCTTTTAAAAATTCATCAAAGTATTTCATTAATTCCAGACAGCCAGTTTTTAGCTTTATTATTCTTCTCAGCTGTTATTTTTTCAGGCTTATCTATCATCATAACTAAATCTAAATTTGATTGGAAATCACTATGTTTTGGATTTGGTTTAGGTATTCCAAACTTACTTACTTCTGTTTTCTTTTTAAAGGGATTACATTCAGTACCTTCAATAGTATGCTACCCTATGAATGCTTCTTTAATTATCTTAGGTTCATTTTTATCAGATTCTTTGATTTGGAAAACACGGTTTAGTAGAAAACAAGTTTTATTGTACCTTTTTTTATTGATTTCTATATTCATTTTAAACACAGGATTACATCGCTAAATAGCGATTTTTCAAAACTATTTAATTTTTTACATTCTTTTTCTTTTGTTTAAAAAAGCAGCTAATATCTGACTATAATCATAATTAAGAGTGAAATTGATATAATCATAATTCAGTTTAAGAGTTTCATCTTCTATGGTTTTATAATGATTTCTAATAAACTCATTGTATTCTTTTTTTATTTCAAAAGCATTCGCATTAATCATTTCATCTGATTCTAAATCATAGATTTCTAATGCACTATCATAATCAAAATTGAGTTCTTTCTGGTCATTTACATTCACTAAAATCAAGTCATTCATATTATATTTAAAATGGCTTAAAGCAGACAAAAATTCATTTGTTTCTTCTAAAAAGTCAGATATTATAATAATCAAATTGCGTTTTTTTAAAATATCAGCAGATTTATGAAGACATTCACTCAGTTTAGTTATCCCAGTACTATCAGAAAGATTCAAATTCTTAATAATCTGATCTATCCAGTTTTGTCTCGACTTAGCAGGTAAAAAGGATGTGATATCCTGATTTATGGTTATTAACCCGACAGCATCACGTTGTTTTAATGCCAGATAAGAAAGAGTAGCAGTAATCATTTTAGCATAATCTAATTTATTGGTGTGCTTTTCTGATGAAAAAGACATAGACTTACTATGATCAAGAATGATGTAAACCGGTACATTTGTTTCATCTTCATATCTTTTGATAAAATATCTGTTTGTTTTTGCATATAGCTTCCAGTCGATATGATCGACTGAATCTCCATTATTATAGGGTCTGTGATCAGAAAATTCAACACTAAATCCCTGAAAGGGAGATTTATGAATTCCTGTAATAAATCCATGTACAATATTCCTGGTTTGAAGCTTGAACTTTTCTATATTAAAGAAAATGTCCTGATATCTTACAGAATTCATTTTTTATGATATAAAAAGGCAAAAGGAATAATTAACAAATAAGTAATAATTAAAATAACGGGCGATATCGTACGATCTCCAGTATTTAGTATTCCATATCCAACCACTAAGAGAACGGCTGCTAAAACCAGCAAAATAAGGTTCAATTTTGAAAATTTAAAGCGTTCCATTTATACTCCTTTAATAATTCCATCTATAATTGATTTGAACAGAACGGTTAAAACTATCTACAAAAGGTCTGTTCATAAAAATATCATGTGCTAAAACTTTAATACTAAATTGATCATTTATCTGTAATTCAAGTCCAGCATTAAAATATCCATTTCCTTTTCCATGAAGGGGATGTTTTTGATTATCATTTGTTGCAAAATCATATTCAGCTATTGCAGTTATACTTTTGCCTATAGTTTTATAAGCTCCACAGAAAACGTTTAAATCTTTATCATTATCATGATTTTCAAGGGAATAGTTTAAACCTGCATCTAAGCCAAACAATCCTAAAAAATTAAAATTCTTAGAAGCAACCGTATAAAATCCTTTAGACTTGATATCATAGCGTTTTTCTTCTTTATAATACTTTCCATGCCCCTGACTATCAAATCCAATAACAATTGCAGGAATACTTGTTGTTTCATCAATCAAACGAAATCTTGCATTAAAATCAACCTTATCATGCCATAAAGGTTTTTTATCTCCAACAAGCTCTTCCCCACCGTAAGTAAATCCAAACATAAAACTATCAAATAAACCAACTGATGCACCTGTAATCATACCATTATCTTTATAGATTTTAGTATAAATTTTTGCTTCCCCCTTTTTGAGAATACCTGCAGTTGGATTGCTGATTTCTTGAATTCGTTCAGCAAAAATAGAGCAACTTATCAACATAAACACGATAAATAAAGTACGTTTCATTCCTCTCTCCTTATAATTTTTTGCAAAATCTGTTCTATTAATTCACAGCTTACTCTGGTATTAATACATGGACCTTCAGGTCTATCGTTCAATAATCCATAAACAGGTATTGGAAATACCTCAAGAATGCCATCTACTAAATCCCTTTCACATGCAACAGCAATAATCAGTTTTGGTTTAACATTAACAATTATACGTCTGGCTAATGTACCACCGGTTGCAATTGCAATATTCACATGATAATTTTGATGAATTGCTTTAAGAGATGCAATATCACATTTACCACAAGATATACAATTTTCAATATGATGATTGATACGGTATTTACATTCTGTATTTTGTAAGCAATGAGGTAAAAGTATCAATATATCAGAAGGATTATACAATTTCTTATATGCCTTAATAAAAGAATTATTAACAAAAACAAAAGAATTTCTAATCCTATCTTTTGGAATAGAAAGTGTTTTTCCCAATAATACCGTAATAGGAAAAAGAAAATTGATAGATATTCTAACGAAAGGCAAAGCAAATTTGAAGACCTTTTCAAGAAAACAGGTAATATATAGAAAAACAATACCTGAAATGATAATCAGATAAAATGCCCTTAACAAATAGAGAACTGTTTTAGCGAAATAAAAATGAATTTCATGAAGTCGAGGTGAAATAAAGAACCAGAGAATAGTTGTCAAAGCCATGATTATTATAAGACTTATTGTTGATAGAGTTAAAAATAATCCTTTTCCTTTGGTATTAATTTCAAAATCCATTAGATAAAAATGTCTCCTGTTTGTATTCTGTATCCATTAATAAAGTCATGAATATTCATTATCTTCTTGCCTTGTGGTTGTACTTGATTAATAATCAAATCATTGCTTTGAGTTGAAATTAGTAATTGATTTTCTGATTTATCATAAAAAAGAGTTCCAGGACATTGTTTAGAGAGAGAAGAACTAATAGAAGTTTTTAATATTTTAATTTCTTTTTCTCTAAATGTAGTAAAAGCACCAGGGCTTTCACTAAAGGCTCTGATAAAATGATGAATAATTTTAGCTTCCTGATACCAGTTAATTCGTAAAGTTTCATGTGCAACCTTGGATGTATAACTCACATTATCAATACATTGCGTTGTCATAATCCGATTATAATCATCTATTGAAACTAATTTATCTGCATATCTGAGAAAATCTAAAAGATCATCAGCTGATTTTGAAGCAAGAAAATCATCCAATTGGGTAAAATTCATATCAGATTTTATTGGATATCTTCTTTGAAATAAAATTGGACCTGCATCCATTTTAGCCGTAATTTTGAAGATAGTAATGGCAGTTTCATCGTCTCCATTTATGATGGCAGTCTGTATAGGAGTACTTCCTCTGTATTTAGGTAATATAGAAGGATGGATATTAATAACGCCGTAAGGTGGAATTTTCCTGATTTCCTTACCAATAAAGCCACCATAAGATATTGTAATAATGATATCTGGTTGAAATGATTTAAGCATAGAAATGACATCTTCTGAATTGATATTTTCGGGTTGAATTACTTTTAAACCTTTTTCCAAAGCGATGATTTTTACAGGCGGAGGGGTTAAAATTAACTTTCTTCCTTTAGGTCTGTCTGGTTGTGTTATAACTAATTCAGGCCTAAACTCAGATTCTGTCAAAGCTAAAAGAGTGGGAACAGAAAACTCTGGTGTTCCCACAAATATTGTTTTTTTAATCATTTTTGATATTTGTTCCGTTTTCATCAGTGCTAGATTCAATTAATTTAAGTTGTTTTTTGATAATGAGTTTTCGTAACTGTGGTATTTTATCTGTAAATAGAATACCATCCAGATGGTCATTTTCATGTTGTAATACAATTGAAAAAAGATCATCAGCTTCGTATATTTTTTCTTCCCAGTTTTCATTATAAGCGCTTATCTTGACTTTGGAATATCGCTTCACTTTTTCATATATTCCAGGAATACTTAAACAACCTTCTTCGTAAGTAGTATCTCCTTCCATATCCATAAATTTGGGATTTATCAGAACTAAAGGATTCTTTTTTTCTGTTTTTGACCATTCTGGATCACAAACAAAAATACGGAGAGAAACACCAACTTGTGGGGCTGCTAGTCCTACACCATCTCTCTCATACATGGTATAAGTTAAATCATCAATAAAATCTTTTATTTCTTGAGTTAATGACTCAACAGGTTTTGCTTTTTCTCTTAAAACCTTATCCCCATATATATGTATATCTAAGAGTTTTGCTTTTCTATTCATTTGATACTTTACCTACGATTGAGCTTTTTTGAAATTCTATTCTTGTTCCGGTTGTATCATCAACACGTACAACAATGATGTTTTTATCACTCTTAATATTGACAATAACACCAATAATTCCACTGGATGTGATAACTTTATCATTGATTTGAAGACTATCCAGCATAGCCTGATGTTCTTTTTGTTTTTTTGCCTGTGGTCTGATCATAAAGAAATAGATGACAAAAAACATTAAAGCAAATGGAATTACTACCATATTCAATAAGGAAGCTGCTGTTCCTGGTTGTGCTGCCTGAGCTAATATTAACTGATTCATTTTTTCTCCTGTTTGGTTTATTTAAAAAAATTTGGGTATATAATTACCAATATTTGTAATAAGACATTACTAAAAATTCCGGCTACAACATCATCTATCATGATACCAAGCCCACCTTTTAACTTCTGAATTTGTTTGATTGGAAAAGGTTTGGCAATGTCGAAAACTCGAAATAAAATAAAAGCATATAGTGTTATTGACAATGTTTTGGGTAAAAACAATACTGAAATCATATATCCTACTAATTCATCAAAAACAATCTTTGGGTCATCATGTGTTAACTGTTTTTCAGCATTGCTACAAGAATAAATACCTATTAAAGTTAAAAATAAGGTAATGACTGACATATATATAAATTCCTGATAATATATATGACTATCAGTAGCATTGTAAAATAGATAATCTGGTATTAAAAACCAAATAAACATGGCAAATAATGTACCAAAAGTTCCTGGTGCAAAAGGAATATATCCAACACCCGAACAGGTGGATATATAAAGGGATAATTGATTAATTAATTTCCTGGCTAAATTCATTTAATCTTTCCTGATAGATAAAAATATAAAACTCTGTTTTTATTTGTTGAATCCATTTATGATAGTATTCTGTTTGCTTCTTACTCATAAGATAATTACGAATGTTTTCTTTAAAATCTTCATAACCGGATTCATGATCATCAATTCTGTCCTTTTTAAAAATATAAAATGTATTTTCATGATGAATCACATTAGACACTTCATTGTCATTAATTGATGCGATCTCTTCAGAAAAAAGTTCAGGGAATTCACTGACAGAATAATAACCAATCACTCCACCTTTCACTTTAGAAGAATCATCTTCAGAATATGCTGAAGCAATTTTACTAAACTCTTCACCCGTTTTTATCCTTTTTAATAAAGAATCCATAGTAGTTTTTTCGTTATCAAAATCTTCCTGATTCGGATCAGTTTTAACCAGAATATGACTCGCTCTGATTTCATCTCCTTTAACTTCTTCCAGTCTTATCAGATGATAACCAAATTGAGTTTCCACGATTTCTGATATTTCGCCTGGTTTTAAACTAAAAGCAGCATCTTCGAATGGTTTAACCATCATTCCTCTTGAAAACCAACCTAAATCACCTCCATTTTGACCACTGGGACAATCACTCATTTCTTTAGCTAAAACAGTAAATTTTTGCCCTTTTTTGATTTTCTGTTGTATTTCCAGAGTCTTATTAAAAGCCATTTTTTTGGTTTTATCACTTGCTTTTACATTTCTCAATATAAGTGATATCTTATATTTTTTTAAATCCTTAAGAATTGTTTCTTTATTATCTTCAAAATATTGTTTAATCTCACTATCAGTTACTTGAACTTTTTTTCTGATCTGTGTTTGAATCAGTTGCTCTTTAAGTTGTTGATCTGTTAACATATCTTCATAATACTTTTTTAAATCACTGACAGTTAAGCCGGCTTTTCTTAACTCATTAAAGAACATCGATTCATCAGGGAACTGCGATTTAACTGAAGCAAGTTGTTTATCAACAATGTTTTTTATCTTTTGTTCATCTGGTTTAATGCCAATTTCTCGTGCTTTAACCAAGATAATCTTAGCTTCTATCATATCATTTAAAACAGTTTCAGCTGTTGTATCTGAAGCCCAAACTTTTGCATTTTTCATTTGGATTATCTGTTTTTGTAAATCAGATTTCATAATAATATCTTTACCAGCTTTTGCTATAATATAATCGGTTTTTGTAGCAAAAAGGATTGTAGTAAAGAAAGATAACAGTATGATTAAAGTCATTTTTTTCATCTTAAACCTCATAATGATATTACGATATTTGATTCTGACTTGATGTCTTGAATCAGATTTTTATAAATATCTTTTCTTTTTTCTTTAATGATAGCTTGTTCTATTTCTGGTTTTAATTCTTCAAATGAAGCATCCTGATTGATTTCTGAGGATTCAATATATCTAACTATAATAAATCCATTATTGTAAGGCATTGTTGTATATTGATATTGAACTAAGGATTTTAAGGTATTAAATAATTGTGTATGTGGTTCTTTTTCTGTTACAGATTCAGTCATATAACCACCATACTTCCCTATATCTTCCTGAGAATATTCTATAGCAGCAGGTGTAAATTTAATACTGCCATTATCTAATAAATTTTTTACCTTTAACATATCATCCTGATTATTAAAAAAGATTCTTTGCACTTTGTAAGAAGCATATTTCTTTGAAAATTCTCCCTGATGTACACGATAATAATTGAACAATTCTTCATCTGAAACCTTAATTGATTGTAACTCTTTGTTGATTACAGCATTGGCTTTTACTTTTTTAACTGCATTTTGAATTTTAAAATCCATCACATTATTATCTTTTAAAAAATCATCCTGATCGGCTTTCTGAGCTAATAATGTTAACTCAACCCATTTATTAATCCATTCTCTTTTCTTTTCAGCACTCATACTGTTATATTCTATTGACAGAAAACTCTTTTCAAATTCTTCCAGAGTGAGTACTTCTTCATTTACTTTTGCAATGATTGTGCCTTTATGATTATCACAGGCTGTTAATAATAACAGAAAAGTTATACAGGTAATTAATAAAATATTTTTCATTATTTTCTCCTATCGTAAAGTAGAAAATTTGATTTTAATTTTTGGTCTTTTTGAAGGTTCGTTGCAATTAATGTTAAAATAATTAATTCGTGAAAAATCCATACCCTGATAATTGGATTTTACTAAAAATCCATTATTGGTTTTCAGTTTTGATAAATAAGCCTGAATCAGTCCGGTAACATTGATTTTCATTGTGTTATTGCTTAAAGTATCAATTGTTGAATGATAAAAGGTATAATCATCACTTGAAAAATAATTCTGATTTGTAAGAGGTGTATTGAGTAAATATGCAGAAACACTATTTTTGGTATTGGTATTAGGCAATACATCATCTGATTTACTTAAAATTAATTCTGCACGATTAACTGTAACAAATCTTAAATCATCATCTGATAGGATTGTAGAATCGGCATCTGCAAATAACTGATATGGAAGAGTCACTTTAAAAGCAAGTGCTTTGGGAGCTATATTCCACATTGAAAGAATATTTTCATCTATCATTTGACTCATCTGAGCATTATGAATAAAAGTATCTGAATACGACATTTGCTTGTAATAGACAGAGTCTCCATCAGAATCTTTGTATGAAAAACTGAGAACAGGTGCTATATCTGAATCATAACTCTCTGATGAATATAACTCAACAAAACGAGTAGATCTTTTACTACTGGTTTGCTTAATCAAAATACCGTAGTTAAGTGAATCATTATGTACCCAGTATTCAATCAAGCTTGCTGGAAGATTAATTGAAACACTGTCAGTTCTTGATGCATTGATAGTAAATGTAGCCAAAGGTAATGGATCAAAGTCTCCCCCATCTTCAGACCAATTGGAATCTGTTTTATTATGAGTCCAGCTTGCCTGGCTTTCTAACCATGATTTAGTGACTTTATGAATAGAAAACTGAGTATTTGAGTTTAGTTTATTCTTATAGATTTTAAATCGGACATTGACATTGCTAACACTGTCAGCACTTGAAGGAAGACTTAAAAAACGAAGCAAACATCTTGTATCAATACCATCATAAGAACCTAAAACTAATTTTGTATTTTCAGTAAATGGTTTAATACTGTCTCCCCATGTATATGAATATTCAAAACATGAATCAGGAATGACGACTTCATATTGGCTGATAGCACTTCCTGGAAAACCGGCAATTGAATTTTTATTATTACATCCTGTTAAAATGATCAGGAGGCTGAGAACGAAAGCGAATTTAATATACTTATTCATAATACTAATAATTCCTTTTATAATTTATTTTTTTAGTAGTAGTATTAGGGGCTGTGTATTTGAGTATAAGCTAGTTTTAATAATGCTTAACATCATGTTATTTATAGAGTTAATTGTATAATGATTATGTGTATAAGTTGTGAGTAAATGAAATAGTTTTAAAAACTTATCCACGCATTTTTTTGAAAATTCAGAATTAAATGACTTATCCACATTTTTACACATCTTTTCCTGTGTATATGTGGAAAAGACAGTTTGAAATGATTTAACCATATCATTAGCAGTAAAATACGACATTTATAAGCCTTTTATATCCTTTATCAGTTTTTCGATTTGAATTCTGAGGTCATTATCATCTTTAAACTTGTTTTCAATCATTTTTTTAGCATGTAATACCGTTGTATGATCGTTTCTTTTGTAATAAGTGGCTATATCTTTTAGTGAGATTTGAGGAATCAACAGATTTGATAAATACATGGCTATTTGTCGTGGAAAAGCAATATTTACCTTTCGTGTTTTATCAAGCATCTGAGAGGGACTGATACTGTAGAAATTACATACTTTCTGAAAGATGTTGTCCATGCTGATTTCTTTTAGTTTTTCAGAAATCATATCAGAAAGGATTTCCTGTGCAGTATATATATCAATACAGTCTGGATTGATATTATTGTAGGAAGAATAAGCCAGAATTCTGATAAGAGAACCTTCAAGTGCTCTGACGTTGGTTGATATTTTTTCTGCAATAAAATCAATTACTTCATCACTTAATTCAATATGTTCTGCTTCTGCTTTTTTTCTTAAAATGGCAACTCTGGTTTCAAAATCAGGGCTCTTTAAATCAGCCAGTAATCCCCATTCAAAACGTGTCACCAATCTGTTTTCAAGATCAGGGATATCTTTGGGCGGGCGATCAGAAGTCATTACTATTTGTTTTTTAGCTTCGTAAAGTGCATTAAAAGTATGGAAAAATTCTTCCTGAGATCCTTCTTTTTTAGATAAAAAATGAATATCATCGACTAATAGAAGGTCTATATTTCTGAATTTATAACGAAAAGCATGCATTTTATTACCACGAATTGCTTCAATCATTTCATTGGTAAATTGCTCGGTAGTAATATAAAAAATATTATATCTTTTACCTTCTTCAAGAAGAAAATTACCTATTGCCTGCATTAGATGGGTCTTCCCCATTCCTGATTCTCCATAAATGAAAAGTGGATTGTATGTAGTGCCAGGTGATTCTGCTACAGCCATTGATGCGGAGTGTGCAAAATTATTGCTCTTCCCCACTACAAATTCGGTAAAATTATATTTTGGATTAAGCTTACTGGCAATCAAATTCTGCTGATAGATTTCAGTTTTATTAACATCTCTGTAAGAAGATTGGATATTTTCAGTAAATCTAACCTGATAGATTTTTTTATAAATGGCATCTGATATTTCTGATATGGTTTTTGAATAAGTTTTATTCAGATAATCAGCTGCAAATTTTGTTGGTACGTGAATTACCAATGAGTTATCATCCATATCAATCAGCTGAGTTTCGCTAAACCAGGTTTTGAAACTCTGAGGATTAATATGTTGTTCTAACTGATCAAGTATATTCTGCCATATATCCTGATCCATAAATCGAACCCCTTAATTCTTTGATAAATATACAAATAAATAAATCTTTGCATAGTGATTGGTTGATACAGCAAACTCAGGATTAAAACACTGAATTTGCTTCGACACGCTATGTTAAACTGACACAAATTGAGCATAAAAACCCAATTTTAATCAAAAATAATCTTTGGTTAATATTTGTCAAGACCTGATCAATGTGGATAAAATTGACCGTTTGTAATGAATGAATCCGTAACTGATTGAAGTATAATAAAATAAGAGAAAATAAAAATATTCACAAAAGTGGATGAAATGTGTATAACTTCTTTTTAAATAAGGCATAATAAAATTATTAATTAAACTTAACAGAATCACTTTGTACCATGACTGTATTTGATTTCATGTTTCGTGAAAAGTTACCTAAAATAGTTAGGAATTCGTTGTTAAACTGATAAATCTTATAGCGGTTTGCTTTAATATCATTAGCCAGTATTGTAAAGGTCAGCATTTCATTATCACGGGTATGAATATAACCACAGAGGGATTTAACCTCATTAATTGTACCGGTTTTACCTCTTACATTTTTATATAAAGGCTCATATTTCATGACATTTTTTAATGTACCATCAATTCCGGCTACAGGAAAGCTATCATAAAAATCATTAAAAACAGGAGATTGACTCATATATTGCAATAAATCAGAAAACTGACGTGGAGTTGTTTGATCAAGAGGGGAGAGGCCACTACCATCATCTAATACCAGCTGACTTGTATTGATCTGTTTATCTTCAAGAAATGATTTAACAATAGTTTCTGACTGTTTTGCATCTTGTTTGATTTTATAACCAAGAGTTAAAAACATCTGGTTAGCCATGAAATTATTACTATTTTTGTTTATTCTTTTCAACAAATGGCTTAATTCAGGTGATTCGTAGGTATAAATAGAATGAAGCTTATCTGTAGGGTAAGGAGAATCTGATGTTATTAATTTCCCTTTTATCATTATTTTATTTTTAATCAGTGCAGAAAACAACATTGCTGAGGCGTAATCTGCAGGTTTTGGCAGGTTGATTGATGAATGGATTACTTTGTTTTTTCTGATTTTTCCATAAACATAAATGATATTTTCATTTGCATCTCTTCTGACGGATATTGAATTTTTTCTGACTTTTGCGGTTACTGCTTTATTGATAATTTTTACACTGCCATTATATGGATAAACACTTACTACAGGTGATTTGCCATTTTTTCTGGCACCACTTACTCTGATTGTAACGTAATTTTCATTGATTGAAAATGCAGAGGGAGGAGCTGCATAATGAGATTGCTCATAATCAGATTTCCAGCCTTTACCAATGACGGTATTATTAAAAGCCGAATGATCCATCACTACATTTCCTTTAACAACAGTAATACCTTGTTTTTTGATTTCTAATGCCCAGTGTTTAAATAGTTGATCAATCGTACTGTTAAGATAGTTTTCACTGATTGAAGGATCTCCTTCTGTTTTAATTACTAAATCACCATTTAGAACACCGTTCAGAACTTGTCCGTCTGCATAAATTTGCGTTTTCCATTTAAAACTGGGTCCTAAGGTTTCCAGGGCAACTGCAGATGGGAATAATTTTAGATTTGAAGCGGGTACAAAAGGCATATCTTCGTTTTTACTGTATAAAGTTTCATTATTCTGAGTAGAGGTTACTCTGATTCCAAATGTATAATGATTAGATTCGTAATGGGTTACTAAACTATCAATATCTTGAATCAGTTTTTCAACAGCAGGGTCTTCAGATTGATTGGCAACAAGATTTTGTTTAAAAGGATTGAATAATAAAAAGGCACTAATAATTCCAAAACTGATCATTGAAGCGATGGTCAGTTCTTTAAACAATCTTTTATTATTCATCTGTCTCCTTTACTGGTAGAACATCCTGGCTTACCGTGTGTTTGTCGGAAGCCAGGTCTTCAATAAAAAACTATTTTTTGAAATTATGTTCCAAATTAAAATGATTTTAATAATTCAGTTAGAAAATGCATTGTTTTTTCAACAGAAATCATTTCCATACGTTCTTCAGGACTATGGGGGGTTCTGATGTTAGGTCCCATAGAAATCATATCCATACCTTCGTGTTTTGCGCCAATAATTCCACATTCGAGTCCAGCGTGAATGACATTGATTTTAGGTTTAACCTGATTTAATCGTTCATAGACTTCTTCGCATTTTTTTAACAGAGGTGAATTCCAGTTTGGTTGCCATGAAGGATATCCATTTCCTGATTCAACTTTTGCACCTGCCAGTCTGGCAACGCTTTCAATTTTTTGGGTGATGTAATCATTTCTGGAAGCTGAAGAACTGCGCTGGCTGTTCAGAATGAGCAGTTTCTGATTTTCAATTTTAACGATTGCAAGATTGTTTGAAGTTTCAACCAGTTCCGGATTTGAAGGAGATAAGAAAGCAACGCCATGGGGGAGAGCCATGAGTAATTGTATAATTTTACAGGTATCTTGTTCGTCGATTACTGTACAGTCGCATTGATTGTTATTTTCAGAGCAAGCGCAAACAGGTTCATCAAATGAAATACTCATATTTTTTTCAGTTTCCTGGAATTCTTTAATGAGTACATTGGCAAAATCTGTAAATTGTTTCATCATCAAATCAAAACTCTCCGGTTTAACAGAAATTTTTGCACAGGCATCTCTTGGGATGGCATTGTGTGCTAATCCGGCTTTGATATCTACCAGTCTGAAAGCTTCAACAGCGAAGAGATGATTTAAGAGCCGAGCCATTAACTGAATAGCATTCGCTCTGTTCTGATTGATTTCCATTCCGGAATGTCCGCCGGTTAAACCGCTTATATTAATCTCTATATGCCGGCATTCCTTACAGTTAACAAAATGCAAAGGCAATTCAATATGAGTATCTTTACCTCCTGCACAGCCAATTGTAAATTCACCTTCTTCTTCTGAATCCAGATTTAAAAGGATTTTTCCTTTTAAAGTGCCTGGTTTCAGGAAATTGGCACCTGTCAGTCCTCTCTCTTCGTCAACGGTAAACAAGAGTTCCAAAGGAGGATGATCTAAGGATTGATCTTCTGCTATAGCCATAGCCATTGCGATGGCTATCCCATTATCAGCACCAAGAGTTGTATGTTTTGCTTTCATCCAGCCATTTTCAATATAAGTCTGAATAGGGTCTTTTAAAAAATCATGATCAGAAGCAGCATCTTTTACACATACCATATCCATATGACCTTGAAGAACGATTGGACTTTGGTTTTTTACAGTGCCCTTTCCAGGTACCTGTATAATAACATTTCCCACTTCGTCTTGTTGATAATCATACTGATGATTTTTAGCCCACTGAATTAACCATTGACCGATTTCTTTTTCATTACCGGAACCATGTGGTATATTACATATATCATAAAAACGCATGATTGCGTTATCGCTGAGAGTTTGAATAGACATATTTACTCCTTTTATTTGATTTTGAGTCATTCTAAAATATAAAGTCAATCTTGGCAAGCAGTTTTTAGAACTGGTATTTTAATAATCTGTCCAGATGTTTTTTTTGACGATCAGAGCAGCTGGCATATACTTTTTTTAAATCTTTTACAGGTAGAGGATTTATATTTTTAATTGCAATTTCTGCAGAGTATCTGACTTCCTGATATTCGTCATCTAGACAGTTAACAAGGTTCTGTAGAGCTTGAATATCTGAAATTTTTTGGAGTGCAATACATGATTCACGTCTGATTGAGACAGAAGGGTCTTTTAGACTTTGAATCAAACAGGGAAGCGCTTTTGAATTTCTAAGCTCACCTGATGCTTTAATTGCCTGATATTTAAATGGATTATCTGAAACTAAAAAAGGTTCAATCAGATAAAAAGCGGTAGAGTCTTTGCTTAATCCAATTAAACTGATTACAAAGGAAGTTTTTGTTGTATCTTTTAATGTTTCTTCAAAGTATGGATAGACAATTTTACCCATTTTAGGTAAAGTTTCAGTTAAAGCCAGTTGTTCTCTAATTAATTCAGTGTTTAACTGATTAAGTAAATAAGGGATACTTTTTTCCCCCATCTCAATCAATTTGTTACGGGCAGGTTGAACCATGTGTGCCAGGGCTTGTGCCTGGGCAGAAGCATAAAGAAAAAGGTCTTCAATATTGTCATTTAGTTCAATATCAGGCTGTTCAGCTGGAGGATCAGTCATGTTTTGCTGTTCAGAATTATTCAGACTTTGTTTATCCAGTCCAACACCATAGTAAGAGTGCATCCAGGTTTTGTTATTTGTGCCAATTGGTGAACCATACTGATCATCACCGTTAAGGTCAAGAAAGATGCCTATGTAACCAAAGCTTCTTCTCATATCGGAATATCCCATGACATTGTCTTTTTTGGCAATATATCCATCATTACCTGAATAATCCATAAAAAAGCTGATTGCATTGGCATTTCCACCACCCTGTGAAAGATCGTAACAGACATAATTATCATTTCCTTTGATGTCCATTAGACCTCCAAATGCCAAATCATGACCACAACCCTGAGATACGCCATGAGATTTATACAAATCATCACCCTGACTGTCAATCAACACCGCAAAAGCCAGATGAACACCAGAACCCTGAGCATACTGATGTGATATGTACTGATCGTGTCCTTTTTTATCTACTAAAGCGCCAAACGCATACCAGTATGCGGTACCCTGTCCATAAATATCAGAAATATAAGTATCACTGCCGTTTTGATCAGCTAAAATACCACAGCCACCAGAATAATAAGGCCTGATTCCAAGACCACAGCCCTGAGATAAACTTTCATAATGACTGTCGTATCGAAGCCAGTCCACATGGCTTTTTTTTACAATATAAGTATCATTTCCTGATAAATCTGATAATGTCCCAAAACCTTTGGTATAACCAAAACCTTGTCCGTAAAGTGAACAATAATACTGATCGTTTCCATCTGTATCATAAAGAATGCCAATTCCCAGTTTTCCTGCTCCTTGCACAAGATTTTCTGCATTATAATAATCATTACCTGATAAATCAAGCAGTAATCCTGCTCCCAGACATGCTGCACCCTGAGCATTACTAGCGGCCGTATAGAAATCATCACCAGAAAAATCTATAAAGTATTGTAATCCCATAAAGACACCCCCCTGAGCATAGTCTTTTCCTTCATACCGATCATTACCTGAATAATCTAATACCGCCAGAAATGGATTGTTCTTTGTTTGTTGGTAGATATTGTTACTCTGATAATCAATAACAAAAAGGGCATTATCCAGGTTGCAGATTTGAGGAGGATTGATGAAAATGTTACCCTCATCAGTTTGTAATTCGATTTTATCCTGTTTAAACGCGGTATCCTCAGAATTTTGAATGAGACTGTGAATGTTTTGAACAATGTTTTGAAGCATTAAAGAAGCGGAAGCAATGTGTTCAAATTGTATTTTTTCAATTAACTGATATATTTGTTTTGTTTTTTCATTTGATTTGACAGTATAGGCTTTTAATGATTTTAAATCCATATGATTAACAGGTTCAGATTCCTGATTTTCATTATTAAAATAGTCTTTAATATTTTTTATATCTTCCGGAGAAAGAGAAGAAAATGCCTTGTAAAATTCATTTTGAACCGATTTTATCAATAGAATTTGATGGATAACTTGCTGGTGGCAATTACTTAGTTTTGAAATTTGTTTTTTTTGTTTTTTGCTTAGGTTTATCCGTATTTCAGGCGGGTTTGTCTGAAATGATATTTCAGTCATTTGAAAAGCTGTTTCTAACAGGTTTGACAGATTCAGATCTTTTTTAACAATCTCTTGAGCAAACCAAAGTTTATGAGAAACAGAATCAGCCAGACTAAAGCTTTGAAGGGGATTTTTAAACAGATCATCAATATAGGACAATCTAAAAGCATCTTTTTCGTTTTTGTATAAGTTAAATGTTAAGTCTTTTCGGGTCATATTGATGGAATCAAGTGCGATGTCTAATTCAGGGTGTTGGAGTAACTCTGTGACATTCATACTGATGTTCTCTGCAGATAACGATAAAAAAATACATAAAATTAAAATGATACTTGCTATTTTCATAAATCCCTCTTTTATAATGTAATCAGTTGGTATATCTCCATCATATCTATAGGCAGGCTGACTTTTGCATAGATAGGTAATCCTGCTGTTAACTGAATATTGATTTGGTCTGACATTCTGTAGAGTAGAATGATCTTGATTTTTTTTAATGAAATTGTATGACTATGATTATTCAAAATATCCAGTGTTTTAAATGACTGAGAATATCGGATAATGATAAAATCAAATTTCCTGTCATTGTCTTTGGCAAAATCAAAATAATCTTCCACTCTGTCAGGGCTCATAAAGATACAGGAAACATTTGATTTGTCAAAGAAGGAATCAATTATTTCTATTTGTTTATCATCATATTCAAAAACAAGGATTTTTAATTGGAGATTTTGATTTAACTCAAGCAATGGGCTGTTATCGGAAACTTTGAAAGGAAGCGTGATATGGAATTGGGTTCCTTTATCAGGTTTGCTTGAGGGGACTATTGAACCATGACTGATATGAATTAATTGTTGAACTAAAGCCAGTCCCAAGCCTGTTCCGCTATATTTTCTGTGTGCCATATTGTCAATTTGGTAAAAAGGTTCAAATATTTTATCAGCATATTTATCTTCAAAACCGATTCCGGTATCCTGAACGGAGAAGTTAAAATGATAAGTATTGTCTTCATGCTTTACAGCCTGATGTAAAACGATTGTAACTGAACCTTTTTCAGTAAATTTTATAGCATTATCCAAGATATAAAGAAAAATTTGTCTTATACGATTTACATCGCCTTCTACCATGTTAGGAGATGCATAATTCCATTTAAAATAGAGTCTTAAACCTTTCTGATGAGCGTAGTAAGCAACGGATTTTGTACAGTTTAATATCGTTTCGTAAAGAGAGAATATACCTGAAGATAATTGAATCTGATCGCTTATGACTTTTGAATATTCAAAGATATTATCAACGATATTCACTAAATGATTGGTTGATTTAAGAATTATATCTGCGTATTCGTTTTGCTCCTGGTTAAGACCGGTCGTTTGAAGTAATTGTGCAATACCCAGAATCCCATTGATGGGCGTGCGTATTTCATGGCTCATGGTTGATAAAAAGCGGTTTTTGGCATTGTTTGCTATTGTCGCTTCATAAGCAAGCATCTTTTCGTTTTCTATAGAAGATTTCAGTTTTTTATTGATTTTTTTCAGTTTTGACTGGGTTTTTAGAATTGCTTGCTCTGCTTTTTTTTGATTAGTGATATCAGTAACAGAAAATATGACTTTTTTATAGAGATCTTCATAACCAGGTACAACATTCCATTTTAAATTAACATTCATCGCTTCGTTGTTTTTTTTATAATGAATACCTTCCGCTTCAAATGAAAGTTTGTTTTTATAGATTGCATGAAGCAGGTTTAACGATAAGGCTTCAGAATCAGTTTGGCATGGTTTACTAATCCAGTTTGAAAAATCTTTTTGATTTTCAGTGATGTAGGTACTGAGCGTTGTATGATTCGCTTCCTGTATGGTGATTAAACTGAAACAGTAATGTATTTCTTCTGGATTATCTTTCATATAGCTTTCAAAATTATCGATGATAAGAGGTCGTAGTGAATTCAGATAGACTTTTAACAAAGATAAATCACATTCCCATAAGCAAACGGGAGAGGATTCAAAAAAAGTCAGATAGCGGTTTCTGTTTTTTACCAGCTCTATTTCTGATTTTTTTCGGCTTTCAATGTTACGGGTAAATCCGATTGTACCAATATATTTAAAATCTTTGTAAAATGGATGAAAAGTAACTTCTGTCCATACTCGCCCTTTATCTTTTTTAATTTGCTCGACGTCAATTTTCAGAAGCTGATTATGACTGGATAGTTCTCCACTCTGAATGATGTGTTTGATTTGAACAACAAGCTGTAAACCTGTCGGAGTAACGTTTTTTCTAACACCATTACGACGAAATTCTTCAGGACTTAGGCCGGTTAGCTCTTCAATGTTTTTGCTGACATAAGTAAAATTAAAGTGTTTATCTAAAAGCCAGATATTATTCTCAGATAAAACACTCATAAACTCAATAAGCTGGCAAGAAAACTCATTTTTTATATTGAATGTATCTGAATCAATCAGATGCTCAAATACTTTTTTGATAAAATCTTCTTTTTCCTGTATATTCATTTAGTCCTCATTTTCAGAGTCTTGTGATCATTTTACATTTGGTTGCTGACAAAACATATAAAATCTTTTACTTCCAGCTGATAGACTGCTTCTGCGCCTAAATCAGGCCATGCAATTAACTTGCTCGATAAAATGGTGCTGGCATAATAGGCGCCTGCACCTCCGATCGCTATCAGATAATAAGCATTATTTTTTCGAAGAGACGCTATCACCTGTTCGGATCTTTCTCCTTTACCAATCAGTAATTTAACACCTTTATCAAGTAGAGTGGGCGTGTATTCATCCATTCGGGTAGAAGTGGTAGGCCCTGCAGAACCAATTGGAAATTCTTCTCTTGCAGGTGTTGGACCGCAATAGTAAATAATCTGGTTTGTCAGATCAAAAGGCAGAGGATTGTTATTTTCAAGTGCATGAATGATTCTTTTATGTGCAGCGTCTCTCGCTGTATAAATCGTTCCGCTAATCAGCACCTTATCACCTGCTTGCAGGTCTTTTAGCTGATTTTGATTTACCGGTGTATTGATATGTATTGTTTTCATAATGAGCCTCAGAAGGATATTTTTTTGAAGCGATGTGCATGACATTCAATATTGATCGCTACAGGCAAAGAAGCGATATGACATGGTTTTGTCAGTATAGATACTTTTAAGCAGGTCGTATTACCGCCAAGCCCCATAGGTCCAATACCTGTTTCGTTGATTAGATTCATTAATTTCTGTTCCAGTTCAGCCAGTATAGGGTCTGGGTTAACAGAATCAATTTCTGTTATCAGACTTTTTTTCGCCAATAGGGCAGAGGTCTCAAAGTTTCCTCCGATACCTATACCAACAATGATAGGTGGACAGGGGTTTCCTTTGATTTGTCTGATATGGTTGACTACCAGGTTGATTAAACCTTCCTCTCCATCAGAAGGTTTTAACATCGCTAAACAGCTCATGTTTTCAGAACCGCCTCCTTTGGGCATGACGGTGATGTTAAGACAATCTCCGCTTTTAATCTCGTAATGAATGATAGCGGGTGTGTTATTTCTTGTATTGATACGCTGATACAATGGGCTTTCAACTATCGATTTTCTTAAAAAACCACTATCGTATGCTTCGGCAACTGCGTTGTTCAGTGTCTCATTCAAGTCTCCATTGGTAAAATGAATATCCTGACCAATTTCGCAGAAGATAACAGCCACTCCGGTATCCTGACATAAGGGGAAATTTCCTTCATCAGCGATTTTATAATTTTCTGTCAGAATTTGTAGAACTTCTTTTCCTTTTGGATTTGATTCTGAAAGACAGGCTTTATCTAAAGCGTCTCTGACATCATGATTCAGATGATAATTCGCTTCAATAAAAGCTTTCTTAACCAGTTCCTTTACCTGTCTTAAATCAATATCCCGCATTTCACCCTCTTTATGTCATTTTTTATCACTTATATTATAATAATGGAATTCAGTCAATAAAAAAAAGAAAAAAATATGAGGTAATGGGTTAATAGGAGAACGATTATTCTGTCTAATCGGTATAAATGGTGAAAATCTGATATGTTATAATAAAAAAATGGAAGGCTTTAAAAAAGAACGCTTAATTTTTCAAAGATGAGAGAAGATAGAATTTTTTGTTTTTTGAAAGTTTCTTTTAAAAAAATTGGCATTATTTTGCTATTTGTCTTATATTATCAAGATTAGCTTTATTTTTTAGCGAATTTAAAGCATAAGAGAAGAAAAAAGCTTTGCTACAAACATGATGTTTGTCGTACGAAAAACATAAAAAGGAGTAAGTAAAATGAATAAATCAGCAAAACAGATATCGCTGGAACATAAAATCCTCGACAGCTTGAAAGGGAAAACACTTCAGGCAGCAGAAATGATTTTTAATGATATCGAATTACAGGCAATGCAGGAATATGCCAATAATGTTTCTATTAAAAGACTCGGCTATAATGATCACGGTCCGGTTCACATGAGAAAGGCAGCCCTGAATGCCATGACTATGTTTAACTTATTGATTGAAAACCAAATTAAAATGAGTCTTGAAAAAGAAGATGTCGCAGAAGCAGAAGATTCCAGACTGGCCGTTTTTATGGCCTCTATATTTCATGATCTGGGTATGGCAATCACACGTGACAAGCATGAACTGATTAGTCTTGAACTGGCCAGACCTTTTATTGATAAAGTGCTCGATGCTATCTATTCTCAGGAAGAAATCAATAAGAAGGTAGCTGTTCGCTCGATTACTCAGGAGGCAATATTCGGGCACATGGCAACTCAGAAAATTCATTCTATAGAAGCAGGACTGGTACTGGTGGGCGATGGTTGCGATATGGAACATGGCAGAGCCAGAATTACTACTTTATTGAATGATAAACCACGTGTTGGAGATATTCATAAGTATTCCGCAACAGCAATACAAAAAGTAACGATTTTACAGGGAGAGCATAAACCTATTAGAATTCTGGTACAAATGAGCCAGTCTGTCGGTTTATTTCAGGTCGAAGAAGTATTGTTTACCAAGATTGCTTCCAGCCCGATTAAACCTTATATTGAACTTTATGCCCAACTGAGAGAAGAAGAATTACTGAAATATCTCTAATCTTTTAAAATACAATAAATTATTAAGCAGTTAGTGATAATACAGGTTTTATCCTTCTTGATTTAACCTGTATTGCAAAAATCAGGCGAGACTACTTGTTGTAAATGATTCAAGCTATCATTATTCAAAAAGTAGCTTTTTTTTATGCAAAAATTTTGACAAGAGACTTCATCTGTTTTATGATTAAAACGATATATGCCAGGTACCTTGTTTAAAAGTTTATTCAGAACACATTTGTACACACTCAGTCCTTTTAACAAGACTCTTAAGGTGTCTGTCAACAGGGATTCTTCCAGGAATGCCAGAGAAAATCTTTTGATGAGTGCATGCGTAATCTTCAGAAAAATACTGTAAGCACTGACTCCCCGTTTTCTTAAACCAGGGTAGGTGAGTTTATATTGTCTGGCATATTCTGCCATATCCCTTTTAACTTTATGACCTTGTTCTGTCCACAGTTTTAAACTGATTTGATTGATGACTTGAATTTTGATATGCTGGGCTTTACAGACAAATACTGGTTTCTTTTTCAGAATACAATTTTTTCCCTGATTATACCATGCCAGATAACAATCCCCCGCTTGTTTGGGGTAATCATGTACTTTGTTTTTGAAAAAGACTCTCATATTCTCATCCTCTCTTCTGGATAAACTAATAGGTTTACATACAAAAGCAAATAGATTCTCAATATATTCTCTTTTCAATCTTGGAGAAATCTGAAAGATTATATAGAATTTCAAGTGTATTAAGCCAATGGTCTTCAACTCTATTTTCATGCAGAGTCGCGGAGAATGATAGGTTTGTAGGGATTTGCGAAATGGAGCGTAGCGGAATGACGTAAATCCGAGATCAGCATTACGATCATCTTGTTTGTAGCCTTCGTAGATTTCAGTGCCTTCTGTGGTTGTATAAAAAACTTCTTTATCTGTTCAGGTATTGACTATATTTTTTAGATGCAAGCAGTTCTATAGGATATTGTTCTTTGCTTCACTACGCTCAGCGCTTCGCGATTACGCAGGCTCAGAATGACACATTTTTGCGTCTGTTAACTGTGCTTGAGATACAAAATAAAAAGCAGATAAAGGGTATGCGTTATTACTAATTTTCATTCAAATTAAGTTTTTAGTAGCATGTTTGAAAAATCAGGTTATATTGATAAACAGGGTGATAGGAGAATTAAGGTCAAAAGCAATTCAAAATCAATTACGGAGGAAGGACATGGTTGAACTCATTATTTCGTTAAATGATAAGTTAAGGCTTGATGCGGTTTTAAATCAAGAACATGTACAAGATGTCAATGCCATTGCATTAAGGAAAGAATTAAACAAAGCCAAAGTATTGCCACTGCAGGATGTTCCTTCAGATGTGATTTCGATGGAATCCACTGTTACCCTGCTTGATTTGCAAAGTGGACTTGAGAAAGTGATTGCGCTGGTTTATCCGGATGAAGCCGATTATAAAGAAGGCAAGATATCCGTTTTAGCACCCATAGGAACCGCTTTAATCGGATATCGTCAGGGTGATGAAATTGAATGGAAAATGCCTGGAGGCGTAAAGCAGTTTAAAGTAATCAAGGTTGAAAAAAAACAGCATGAGTCATAAGCTTTAAAAAATAGAGATTTAAAGTATTCATTTTTAAAAAAATAAGTAAAAAAAGACCCAAAATCAGATAATTCTATAAAAACAAGTCTGTTTTAAAGAGGTTCATAAATCCCTCTTAATCCTTTAATAGAAGCAGTTTAGGGCAAGAATAGAGAAAAATTTGAATAAAAAACTTGCCCTTTTTTTAGTGATTATATCTTTTGTCTTATAAAGATGAGAAGATTTGGAGGCGAGGATGGCTGCTAAAACGTCTAAGTCCAAAGAAGGACAGATATTAACAGACGGCGATGCACGCGAGCTGATGGAAGTAGAAGTCACAGAAGAAAAAGAAAATGTGGACTACAAATTATCACCCGTGTATATTTATTACGAATGGTGTAAAAAATGCGGTATCTGTGTAGCGTTTTGTCCAACAAAATGCTTAGGCAGAAAAGCCGATGGAACTCCTTTTGTTGAGTTTCCTGAAAAATGTATTCACTGTGAAACTTGCGATCGCTTATGCCCTGATTTTGCGATTACCGGAGCTAAGCGTTAAGGAGGTTATGAAATGTCAAAAAAGAACGAAAAACTGAACGAAAAAGTGGTAGAAATTCAACCAGCAGATACTCAGTCTGCTGATACCCGTAAAGTGGTATTAATGCAGGGAAATGAAGCAGTTGCTATGGGCGCCCTTGCTGCTGGTTTAAATTTTTATGCAGGCTATCCGATCACACCTTCTACAGAAATTGCTGAGATTTTATCCAGTGAATTACCAAAAAGAGGCGGAAAATTTATTCAGATGGAAGATGAAATTGCCAGTATTTGTGCCATTATTGGTGCTTCTCTGGCTGGTGCTAAAGCAATGACTGCTACCAGCGGACCTGGCTTTTCTTTAATGCAGGAAGGTATCGGTTATGCTAAAATTACCGAAACCCCTTGTGTTGTGGTTGATGTTCAACGTGGCGGTCCAAGTACCGGTTTACCAACCAAACCGTCACAGAGTGATATCATGCAGTCAAAATGGGGCTCACATGGTGATGCTCCTGCGATTGTGCTTTATCCGCATACTGTGAAGGAATGTTATGAGTTGGCGATCCGTGCAATAAATCTTGCAGAAAAATACAGAACCTGTGTTACCTTATTGCTGGATGAAGTTTTAGGTCATATGCGTGAAGCGGTTAAACTGCCTGATATTTCCAATGTCCGAATTATTAATCGTTTAAAACCAACCGTTCCACCAGAATGGTATAAACATTATGATGAGAATCAAAAATATCTTTCACCTGTTGCCAGCTATGGCGAAGGTTACCGTTTCCATGTAACCGGTCTGGCTCACGATGCGCTTGGTTTCCCAACCAACAAGGCAAGTGAAGTGGCTACCATGATGAAACGTCTCAAATGCAAGATTACCCATAATATCAGAGATCTGGTTCAGATTGAAAGCTATATGATGGAAGATGCAACAATTGCTATCTTTGCAGCCGGTATCTGTGCCCGTTCTGCAAAAGCAGCGATCAAATCTGCCCGTGAATATGGTATTAAAGTGGGTCTCTTACGTCCGATCACTATTTGGCCTTTCCCTGATGACGCAGTTCGTAAAATGCTTCGTGATGTAGATACTGTTATCGTTCCTGAATTGAACGAAGGACAGATGATTCATGAATTACAACGACTGACTAAAGACAAAGGCGATGGAAAATTAATCCCTATTCAGCGCACTGATGGCGAAATGATTACGCCAAGTCACATTTTCCAGGTGATCAAGGAGGTACATTAAAATGGCAAATATCCCACAAAGAGTCATTCATAAATATTTAAGACACAATAAAAAATTCCCGCATGTCTGGTGTGCCGGCTGTAGTAACGGGATTGTTCTGGGTGACATTATCCGTGCTATTGCAGAATTAAACTATAACCGTGATGGTATCACAATGGTATCTGGTATTGGTTGTTCTTCCCGTATGCCTGTTTATGTGGATTTTAACACATTACATACACTACATGGTCGTGCCATTCCATTTGCTACCGGTGTAAAATTCCAGAAGCCGGAACAAAAAGTGATTGTTATTACCGGTGATGGTGATGCGACTGCTATTGGTGGTAATCATTTTATCCATGCCTGCCGTCGTAACATTGATATTACCATGATTCTGATTAACAACAATATTTACGGTATGACCGGTGGTCAGTATTCACCTACCACGCCTACCGGTGATCGTGCAACGACCTGCCCTTATGGTAATATTGATCCTACTTTCGATATCTGTGATCTGGCAATGGGTGCTGGAGCAACATTCGTTGCAAGAACGACAGCTTTTCATGCGATCGAAGCTCAAGGTCTGATTAAACAGGCACTTGAACACAAAGGATTTTCTTTAGTTGAAGTTGTTTCTGCATGTCCTGTTATTTATGGTCGCTTAAACCGAAAAGGCGGAGCGCCTGAAATGATGATGCAGATGAGAGATAACTCAGTGCCAGTACAGGCTGTTGCAAAAATGTCTCCTGAACAACTGGAAGGCAAAATTGTTCGCGGTATCCTGAGAAACGTTGATAAACGTGAATATTGCGATGCCTATGAAAACTTATGCACTCAGTTTAAATCTAAAGAGGAGGCTTCAAAATGACCCAGGTATTTCGTAAAGAAGTTCGTTTTAGCGGTAGTGGCGGACAAGGTCTTATTTTAGATGGTATTGTGTTAGCCCGTGCCGGTGTGCTCGATAAATATAAAGTAACCCAGACACAGAGTTATGGACCTGAATCACGTGGGGGCTCATCCCGTGCTGATACCATTATTTCTGATGGAGATATTTATTTTCCTGAAGCACAGAATATTGATGTTTTAATTGCATTAACTCAGGAAGCCTGCGATAAATTTATCTTCGAAATGAAAGAAGATGGTGTATTGATTGTTGATTCAGGCTTGGTAAAAAATATTTCTGTAACAGTTGGAAAAATATATGAAGTGCCTTTCTCTGAAATTGCACTCGAAAAACTAGGTACTGATTTACCAATGAATATCGTCGCTTTGTCTTTTATGGTTAGAGCAACTAAAATCGTTAGTGAAAAATCATTGGAAACTGCAATTCGCAATTCCGTTAAATCTGCTCATGTTGATTTAAATATGAAAGCGATGCAATTGGGTTTTGAATTAGCAGATAATGCTAAATAAAATTTCAATAAAAAGATAAGAGCCTGCCCTGCGCAGGCTTTTTTAACAAATCAAACAAATTGTGAATCAGGAACTTGACTTGCAACGCAGCGAAGTGTGTACTACAAGTATCTTGCTTGTAGAAAATGCTACAAGCGGGACGCTTGTAGTACGAAAAGCTACCAGCTTGCGAAGATGTAACGTAAGCTACCAGCTTGCGTATTTAAATGTAGACAAGCAGGTTGCTTGTCCTACACTTATGAAAAGAAAAAAAAGGAGATAATCATGGTTAAGAAAATCAGTCATATCGGCATAGCCGTTAAAAACCTTGAAGAAGCGATAAAATTCTACGAAAAATTAGGTCTTCAGCTGGAAGCCATTGAAGAAGTCCCTTCCCAAAAAGTAAGAGTTGCTTTTTTACCGGTAGGTGATGTTCGTATTGAATTACTGGAAGCAACTGCAGAAGACAGTCCGATTGCCAAATATATTGAGAAAAAAGGTGAAGGCGTTCAACATATCGCTTTCCAGGTGGATGATTTACCTGAAAAATTGCAACAGGCAGAAGAGAAAGATATTATGCTCATTGATAAAGCACCACGCCTAGGTGCGCATGGCGCTGATATTGCCTTTTTACATCCAAAGTCAACCAATGGCGTTTTAGTTGAATTTTGTCAGGAAAAACACTAATGGAAGAAAATAAAGTTATATTTTCGATGGATAGAGTCGGAAAGATTTATCCAGGTAATAAGCAGGTATTAAGAGACATTTCGCTTGGTTACTATTATGGTGCCAAGATCGGTGTAATCGGTTTGAACGGATCCGGAAAGAGTAGCCTGCTCAAGATTATGGCAGGAATCGATAAAGATTATGTTGGCAGAATCGGCATGACAAAAGGTTATACCATTGGCTACCTGGAACAGGAACCGCATCTGACACCAGGAAAAACTGTGCTGGAATGCGTTCAGGAAGCAGTTCAGGATAAAGTGGACATCATGAACCGTTACAATGAAATCAGTATGCTGATGTGTGAACCGATGGATGATGATCAGATGAATAAACTCCTTGAAGAACAGGGAAATTTACAGGATGCTTTAGATGCTCACAATATTTGGGACTTGGACAGCCGTCTGGAAATGGCGATGAATGCGCTTCGTTGCCCGCCATCTGATATGAATGCCGATGTGATTTCTGGCGGAGAGAAGAGACGTGTGGCTCTGTGTAAACTGCTTTTACAGGAGCCGGATATTCTTTTACTCGATGAACCTACTAATCATCTGGATGCTGAAACTGTTTTATGGCTTGAAAATCACCTGCAAAACTATAAAGGTACTGTAATCGCTGTTACCCATGACCGTTACTTCCTCGATCACGTTTCCGGCTGGATTCTGGAACTGGACAGGGGCTATGGTATCCCATGGAAAGGGAATTATTCTTCATGGCTTGATCAAAAGCAAAAGAGCCTGATGGAAGAAGAAAAAAAAGAACAAAAGAGAATTCAGACACTTGCCAGAGAACTGGAATGGATACGAGCAACCCCTAAAGCTAATCATGAAAAAAGTAAAGCCCGTATATCCAACTTTGAAAAGCTGGTTGAACAATCCAATGAAAAACGTAATGAGACCAATGAACTCTTTATTCCGGCAGGCCCGAAACTGGGTAACAAAGTGTTTAAGATCAATGGCATCTCAAAAGCCTTCGATTCAAAAGTGTTAATCGAAGATCTGAGTTTTGACGTGCCAGCCGGTGGAATTGTCGGTATTATCGGTCCCAATGGTGCTGGTAAAACCACTCTGTTTAAAATGATTACCGGACAGGAAACACCTGACAGTGGTTCGATTGAAACCGGCGAAACCGTTCGTTTATCTTATGTAGATCAGAATAGAGATTTACAGGCTGATCAGTCTATCATTGAGCTGATCGGTAAAGAACGTGAAGTCATTGAGATGGGTGGCAGAGAAATCCCTGTCAGACAATATATTTCATGGTTTAATTTTCCAAGTGCTGATCACTACCGTAAGGTAGGTGAACTATCCGGTGGTGAAAGAAACAGGGTTTATCTGGCTTTAACTCTACAGGATGGGGGAAATGTGCTCTTGCTTGACGAACCAACCAACGATTTGGATGTTAACACCATTCGTGCTTTGGAAGAAGCGATTCAGGCTTTTCCGGGCTGTGTGATGGTCGTAAGCCATGATCGTTATTTCTTAGACAGAATTTGTACTCATATTTTGGCATTTGAAGGAGAAAGTCAGGTAAAATTCTTTGATGGCAACTTCTCTGAATATGAAGAAGATAAACTCCGCCGTCTGGGAGAAAAAGCGCTTATTCCAAAACGAATTACTTACCGAAAACTGACAAGAGTTTAAATAAAAAATATAAAGAAATGAGCCTTTTCAGGCTCATTGCTTTTTCTGTTAAAAATATCTGAAGTAAACATAAACGCTTGAAATAGCTAGGTTTATGATAGTAATAATCATTCCGTATTTTGTAAATGTCCAGAAGCTGATAGGAAAACCTGATTTTTTTGATATACCGGCAGATATGATATTCGCTGATGCGCCGATTAGCGTTCCATTTCCACCTAAACAAGATCCCAGTGCAAGCGACCACCATAAGGGTAGTACATTTTGAGCCCCTAATGCGATACTCATTTTATTTAATAATGGAATCATTGTGGCAACAAAGGGGATATTGTTAATGATACCGGAGGCAATTCCAAAACCCCAAACAAAGATGACAGATGTGGCTCTGATATTACCATTTGTTAAGGCGATTAACCAATTGGATATTTTATCTATTATACCTGCCTGATCAACCCCGCCTACAAGGATAAACAACCCTATAAAGAAGAATATGGAATCCCACTCAATCTCATTTTTAAAGAATTCTTCAGTATGGATATTCTTTCTGTTTCTGATCATCAGGATTAAGGCACAGGCAATGGCAACTGTTGCTGCATGGATTTTGAAATAATCCTGGAAGAATAAGAAGACAACAAATAAAACCAATATGACTATTGAAAAAATCATGAGCCCTTTATCGGTAATCTGTTGCTTTTCATCAAACTCAAGAATTTTTGCTTTTCTCCAGTTTTGAACGACTAGTCTTTTTCTGAAAAATATATAGAAGAATAATGCACCAACAAGTACTTCTATTATTATAACAGGAGTTAGATTGTAAACAAAGTCAAGAAAACTTAAATGAGCTGCACTGCCAATCATTAAGTTTGGCGGATCACCAATCAGTGTGGCAGTACCGCCGATGTTTGAACCAATCGCCTGAGATATGACAAAAGGGAGTGGAGAAATGCCTAATTCCACTGCGATTAATATGGAAATTGGCGTAATGATGATGACGGTCGTTACATTGTCTAAAAAGGCAGAAAGAAAGGCGGTTGTCAGAAAGAGCATGATTAAGATTCTGACCGGCTCTCCTTTGGCAATTTTCGCCGTTCTGAGGGCAATATATTCAAATAATCCCGTTGTTTTAATGACACCGATCATAAGCATCATACCGATTAACAAAAAAATGACATTCCAGTCAACATACTCTGAAAAGGCTTTTTCCTGACTGATGATATGAAAAACAATCATCGAAAAACCACCACATAAAGCTACCAAAACAGAATTTAACTTACTGTTTGTAAATAATATAAAGCAGAGTACAAATACACTCAATGCTATTATTTCCTGTAATTGCAACATGTTATCCTCTTATTATCTTTCTAAAAATATCCATAAAACTGATGATGCCAATTATTTTATTATTTTCAACTACCGGAATATCCCTTCTTTTATATCTGTTCATTAGGAAGATAGATTCAATTATTGCATCTCGGGGTTTTAATTTACACTCCAATTTTTTCATAATATCTTTTACTCTCAAGGTAGATTCTACATTTAACAATCTCTCCAGTGGCTCAAATGAATGAAGAAAATTCATTGTTTCAAAATACTTCGTATATTCAGGGAATCCGGCTAAGATTAAATCTAAAACTGTTACTTCACCAATTACATTGTCATTATCATCAGTAACCGGACAATATCCGTAATTTTTTTCATAAAAGAGATTTCCCAATTCTCTTAATGAACTGTCCTGATTGACAAAAAATACATTTTTACACATCAAGTCGCCAACATCCAAACTCTTTGATAAAGAAAAATCAGAAGCAGAAATAGTCGCAATAAAATCCTTTGCATTTTTTGCATGAATTAACTTTTCTCTGAGCTGATCATTTTTAGAAATTTTTGCGATAGTTTGTAAAAGATGAAGGTATAATGAATTATGCGAGTATCCTGTTACAACAAAGAAAACAATCCTTACGTCTTGATTTTCTATATTTATGACTTTTGCAGGAATCCCTATCCCAATTAACAAATCATCATAATTTTCAAAGCGTATATGACAAAAACAGATATCATTGATTATGATCATATTGTTTTCTTTTAATCTCTTATTAATAAAAAAACACATGTCTTGTTTTGACATTGGAAGCTCAAATTGTCTGTAGAAATTTTCAATTAATTCTTCACAGATTTCTGATAATGAAGTGCTGGTCATATTTATTTGTATCTGGTGTTCATTGAGCAATTTCGAAAAATGCATTGATTCCATCACAAACCTCCAAAATAAATTTTGTGACAAAAAAGTCTTATTGCATAAAATGTCAATTTAAAATTAGAAAAATATTGTAACTATTAGAATTTTAGAATGTTAGACTCTTTATAGGAGAAGAATGTTTTGAAATTATATTGCTTAAAAAAAAGACCTTTGATCAAAAAATAATTACTACTTTTTGCTTGAAAGGTCTTTTGTAGCTATTTGTGATAGAATTAGAGTTTAAAACCAGTATTCGTCAAAGTGAGTTACTTTCCATGTACCATTTTCTTTTTCCCAAAGCCAGGTTTCATGTAAGACGGATTGTCCTTCTTTTCCGCTTTGATCGATTGCCTTGCTTAGCATGTCAGATACCCATAAAACAGCTTTATCAGAGAGTACAATTATTTTTTGATTTTGTACTGTAAGCGTTTGGCTTTTAAATGTGATATATTCTTTTTTGACTGCTTCAATCAAGTCTGTTTTACTAAAAAGTTTTCCACCCATTTTAAAGGTTAACTCTTCTTTGTCACTTAGATATTTCTGTAAGGCATCAGTGGAGAGTTTTTGTGAGTCAGTTAATAACTCATCAGCTAATTTCTGAATTTCTGTGATAATCTCATTTTTTTGCTGATCTGTCAGCGCCTTTGGCATCTGTGAGCATGAGCATAAAAAGACAAGCATCAATAGAAACATCATGATCGTTTTCATTTTTCCTCCAATATCTTCATTTTTCAGACTAATAGCATAATTAAGATAGTAAGTCAACTAAAAAAAACAAAAAGTGATTTTATTTTGTTAGTAACTACTCAGGTCCTGATTGTTATTTTAAAAACGGTAAGAAATGTTGTGCAATAAATGATAAATGAGTCCACTACAAAAAGCGCATAAACCACGAAATACACAAAAAACACGAAAAAGCAGGCTTAAAAATGGTATTTTAAACTACTTTACTGGATTTTTAAAACATCATTTTCATCTTAAAGTGAACCTATATCTCATAAAACAGAGTTTTTATTGCAGACTCATAAATTGAAAAGCACCTGTAGGGATTTGCGAAGCGAAGCGCCGTAAATCCGCAATCGTAATGCTTGCTTCCAGTTTGCAGAAAAGGCTACAAACAAGATGCTTGTAGTACGGGTTTTTCGGGTGTGCGGCCGAATTTTATTACCACGAAGTTCATTCTTATAAATCACACTATGTATTCTAAGAAACAACATATAAATACACTAAAATAGTATTTGAGTACGACCATCCTGTTAGGAAATTTAAATTCATTCATAATTCATAATTAAACTTCCCTCCCTTCTGACCGTTTTGACATTTTGCAGACACACATTTATTGTGTAAACAAGTACCTGAGTAGTTTCTTCTGTTAGATAGTTTTAAAAGTTTTTCAAAAAAGACTTGACTTTTAAAAAATTTCATTATATTATTGCTTATGGAGGATAAATTGGATACTGACATTTTGAAAAACAAGATAATTGAAAAAATATCTTTGCTGAAGAACACATCGTCGATTATTAACGAAAATGATTTGAATAGTATAAATGAAATGATAGATGACTGTTTGTCCTTTGGATATACAGAGCAACTGGTTAATCTCATTATCCTGAAATGCATCTGTCTCTCTAATATAAATCAGTATGATAAAGCGCTGGAGACGATTTATGAAGGCATCCAAATTTCTCAAAAATACAACACTCACAGACTCTTAGCTCTTTGCCAAAATCAATGTGGGATTTTAAACTGGAATTATTGTTTCTATGATAAAGCCGTTGAACATTTTTTAATTGCGCTTGAGCTGTTTAAAGAGATGGATGAGTTTGACAAAACAGCTCTATGTTATAGAAATATTGGAGTCAGTTATCTTAAAAAAGGAGATTCAGGCAAAGCATATCAATACCTTAATGAAGGACTAAACTGGGCGATAGAAAAGGAATTAAGGGATATTAAAGGAAATATATTATCCTGGCTGGGAATATTGGAAAGTGATTATTCAAATTTTGATAAAGCGGTCGAATACTTTTTAGAATCGAATGATATCTATATTGATCTTAAAATATACAATGAATATGCCGTGAATTTAAATTCAATCGGATTGATTTATATTAAAAATGACAAAATTGACCTGGCTATCTCTTATCTGGAAAAAGCAGAAAGTATTGCCAAAGAGCATGAATGTTTCCTGGTTCTGGCAGATGTCGCTCATAATTTTGGTTTAGCTTTCAATAAAATGAACCAAAAAGAAAAAGCGCTTGAGAAGTATTTTGAATCTATTGAATTCAGAAAAAAATCTATTGCACCAGATAAATTGTCAAATACATACCACAATATTGGAAATCTATATACATCGTTATTTCAAACTGAAACCGCCTTGAAATATTTTAACAAAAGTCTTAAAATTAGAAAAAAAGCAAACTTACAAAAAAAGATGTCGGAATCGTATATCGCTATTGCCACTTGTCTGCTGATTGCCAATCAGTTTAAAAGAGCTTTGATTGCAGGGAAAAAAGCCTTAGATCTCGCAATAGAATTTAATGAATCTGTTCTTCTGACAGAAATTTATTTGTTTTACTCGGAATATTATGAAAAAACGGATAATGCTCAAAAAGCGTATGAATTTTACAATCTTTATATTGATGAGTTGAATAAGGTTAATACTGAAGAAGGCGCTAAAAACATATTAGTTATGGAAAAGAAGTTTGAAATTGATTTAATTGAAAAAAATGCTTTAGAACAAACCAATCAGGAAAAAATAAATGGAGCTTTAGCTATGGCAGTAACAGCCAATCATCAGATCAATCAACCACTTATGATTTTACAGGGTAATCTTGATCTGATACAAACACTCACAGATGCAGAACAAACCCAGTTGAATACAGAAACGCTTAAACAAATCCAGATGTCAATTGATAACATTAACAGCATATTGAGTGATTTTCGCGAACATTCTGATATTGACTTAAAAAATATATTAAAAATGAAATCGTATAAGGCAGATTCTAATGAATAACATTTACGATGAAATTAAAAAATTTATGGGTACTGATGTTTATATCATGTTTAAAGATAAGGCATTATATCAGGTGAAATGTCATGAGTTTCTTTCCAGTATTGAAAATGATTCTTTGAATGAATGGCATTTAAAACTTAATGTCATAAACCTTGTGTTATGTGATACGAATATGTTTGAAGCAAATAAGAAAAAATGCGAAGAAATTGCAAATAGTCTCAACAAACAAGAACTCACAGCATATATGCTGGTAAATTTTGCCAACATTCACAGAGGCAGATTTGAAAATGACCTGGCAATCGATTATTATAAGCAAAGTTTAAAGCTGTATTCAGAACTTAACGATCATGCTATGTATTCACGTACTCAGCTGAATTACTCGATTTTACTGGTAAGAATGGATAAATATCTTGAAGCTTATAAAATACTGATCCAATTGCTTGACAATGAGCATATTAAGTCAGATAAAACTTTATTGATGGGCGTTTATTCCTGGTTAGCAGTCATTGAGAGTAGTTTTAATAATTATGAAAAAAGCATAGAATACAATGTTTATATGGCAAATTTAGCACTTCAGGTAAAGAATTTGTCAGCTTACTCTGTTTGTCAGAATTCTTTAGGGCTGACTTACAATTATCTGGGTAAATACGATATTGCGCTGGAGTGTTTCTTGACAGCACAAAAGATTGCGCTGGAGTATTCTAATTTTGATTTAATGGCAGATGTGCTGCATAATATTGGTCTTGTTTATCAAAAAATGTCAGATATTGAAAATGCCATGTTATTTTTTCTTCAATCTCTGGAATATCGAAAAAAAACATCAAATTTCAATAATCTTGCAATCACCTATTCCGTATTAGGAAAAATATATTTCGACAAACAGGATTGGGAAAAAGCAAAAGAGTATTTTTCTCAGGCACTTGAAATCCGTAAAAAATACAATTTGCTTCTACATCTTAAAGAAAGCTATCTCGATTTGGCAGATTATTATCTGGCATCCAATCAGTTAAATATAGCTCAATCTCTGGTGAATAACATTCTCAGTGATCAATCTAATACCAATCCCAGTGTTATTGCTAGATCTTATTCTATTTTAGAAAAACTTAATGCTATTAATGGTGATTATTCATCTGCCCTAAGGTATGCCAAAATGAAAAATCAACACTGGAAACAATATAATAATCATGAATCCCAGCAAAAAATAATTGCCTTAAAAAACAGATTTGATATGGAAATTATAAAACATGAAACACGTGAAAAGATAGAACTGGAAAAAAAGAAAACAGCCCTGGCACTGGCAATAAAAACTAAAAACAGATTGACAATCCCCGTGAACAGTATTAAAGAAAAAATAAATGAATTTAAACAAGAACTGGAAAAGCATGGTTTAAATGATAAATATGCTACTTATATCAGTCGTCTTTCCCATTCATTGGACAGAATTGAAGCGATAATGAGTACTTTTGAAAACAATCAGAATATCAGTTTCAAAGAATATGTTCAAAAATGGGAAATGGTGGAATTTATAAAATAAAGCATGTTAGATAAATTACTTGACAAAAAATATTGTCATTTTTTACTTTACATATATTGTGTTATAGAAGCGGGCTTAGCTCAGTCGGTAGAGCATCAGCTTCCCAAGCTGAGGGTCGCGGGTTCGAATCCCGTAACCCGCTCCATTTTTTATACCCTTTGATAATTAACCATGATGATTTAAAAATAAGAGGGTATCACTAGGTGTATTTTCTCTCAGTCCTTATGTCAGGAAGGTATGCAGATGAATATTGATATTCGAATCGAAACAGCTAAAGATCATTCAGAAATACCCATTATCAATGATTTTTATATCCACAGTAAATATCATCCCATTGAAGAGGGAATAAAACTTGCCAATACCATACTAGAACAGAAACCAAATTTAAATATACCATTGGTAGTTTATGGCTTAGGATTTGGATATCATATTCTTCCTCTTCTGAATTATTTTAATCAAATCTATGTTGTTGAATCCTTTTCAGAATTGATACAGCTGGCTAAAAATAAACCTCATTTGACTGAATTATTTGCGAAAGTAAAAATAATCCAAAGTATAGATGAATGTCCCTACATCTCTGATTACATTTCTTTCTCTCTCAGATCTGAATATCGCTGGCAAGAAGCTTTTTTTAAAGAAATTTCAAATAAAATGATGATAAAATCATCTGAATATTCTGTTCAGCCTGATGAGTTAAGAGTGTTAGTCAATTTTCCTGTTTACGGAGGATCTTTCACTACGGCAGAATATGTAAGCAAAGCATTTTCAGAATTGGGCTGTTCAGTCCAGAATATGAATAATGAAATTGCTGAGAAATTACTAAGATATATACTTGAAATGAATCAATATCAGGGCACAATGGCCCAAAAACTCACTAACCTTATGAGTAATTTATTATGGGAACGATTTATATCGTTCAAACCGCATATCATATTTTGTCTGGCTCAGGCACCTATCGATAATGAAGTGATAAAAGCGATTCGACAAACTGGTACAGTGGTTGTTTTTTGGTTTGTTGAAGATTTCAGACGATTTCCTTACTGGCAGGATGTCTCAAAATATGTAGATTATTTTTATGTAATCCAAAAAGGTGAATTTGAATCATTACTGAAACAGATGGTTACCACAAAAACACCATTTCTACCTATGGCTGCACCTTGTAATTTTTCAGACTATGCTTCTCTGGATAATTCAGATGCTTCTTTTTTCACTTCTGATGTATCATTTATGGGTGCTGCTTTTGTAAACAGAGTTCAATTTTTCAACCAGTTAAAACCTCAGAATTTTAAACTATGGGGAACTGGCTGGTATCAGTTCGATCAGTTTAAAAACTTCTGTCCACTAAAAGATCAGAGAATCAGTATTGCTCAAAGTGTAAAAATATATCAAAATACTAAAATAAACATCAATCTTCATTCTTCAATGGAGAATGATATTTTAAATCCATACGGTGATTTTATTAATCCACGTACTTTTGAAATTATGGCATGCAATGCCTTTCAGCTGGTTGATGACTCGCCAGCAATTCGTGAATTTTTTGTGCCAGACAGAGATCTGGTTGTTTTTACCACAATTGAAGAGGCAATAGATAAAATTCAATTTTATTTAAGACATGAAAGCCTTAGAAAAAAAATTGCTTTATCTGCATATCAAAAGGTAAAAAAATATCATACTTATTCTCACCGGATGAAACAGGTCTTAGATCAAATCATTAGTGAATCTCCGTTTATCAGGTCTTGTGTAGAAAACGAACAGGATAAATTAAAACAAGTTGTAAAAAAGATAAATGACCCTGACTTTGAAAATCTTATTGCCGGAATAAAACCAGCTATGAGAAACTCAACACAGCATATCATTCAGAAAATCAAACAGTCCAGTTTTAAAAATAACCGGTATAAAAACATAGTTTCCCTCTTAGAGACATTTTTGGGAGGTGAATAGGGTGAAAATTTTAATTATTAATTTAACGCGTCTTGGTGATATTATTCAATCAATAGGACTTATCCGTGGATTAAAAAAGAAATATGTCACTTGTGAGATAGATTTTCTTGCAATGTCTTCCTTTTCAGATATATTACATAATATTCCTGAAATCTCCGAAATTATTTGTCTTAATGATAAATTATTGGTTGATGAAATCCAAAATGATGTATGGAGTGCTTTTATAGAGTTATATGATAAAATTGATTGTTTAAACAATAAAAATTACGATATAATCATCAATCCAGTCATTTCTATTCAGTCTTCATGGCTAAGCTCACTCATTCAGGCTAAAGAAAAAAGGGGAATGATTGTTAATTCTGAGGGTGAACAAAGCGTACGGTCGAACTGGTCAGCGTTTTTACTCGCTAATCAGCACAATTTAGGGGATCATTTATTTAATCTTGTGAATATTTTCTCAGGTGTCGGTGAATGTAATTTTTCCATCGAAGATTATTCCCTGAAACCTGATGCAGAATCCAATCTATACATGGAAGATTTGTTAACAACTGATTTTATCAATAAGCGTTCCAAAAAAATAGGTCTTCATGTGGGTGCAAGTCAATCTAATAAAAGTTGGTCTCTTGAATCTTTTAAAAAACTAGTTATCAGGCTTTGCCAAAATCCTGAATATGATGTAATCTTATTTGGTGGATATAAAGAGACAGAGATTAAAGATTATTTCAATGACATAAAGTTTCGCAATTTTCATAACTGGATTGGTAAATTTAAACTCAAACAACTTATTTCTGCTATTTCTCATACTGACCTTTTTATTAGCAACGATACAGGTCCTATGCATATTGCAGCCTGTACTAAAGTACCTGTAATAAACCTTTCTTTAGGCCCTGTGTCGATGTGGGAGACAGGTCCATATTCTATGGATGCAATTGTTTTGCAGGCAAATATTGAATGTCATCCATGCAGTTTTTCTTACGAATGTCCCCATTGGAATTGTTATCAGAAAATTCACCCTGATTCTGTGTATGAGTTAACGTATTCTGTGTTAGAAGGATTACCTTTACCTGCATTAAATCCTGATATTCGATATTGGAAATCAGCGATTGATTCTTTCAATTGTATTCACTGGGTTCCATTAACTAAGCGTAAAATTACCCAAAAGGAATTACTTTTCGAGATAAAGCGTGCAATATGGGGAATTTGCCTGTTTTTTGATTTAGATTTCTCAGAATCTATAATGAAACAGTACATGCATTTTATAGAAACTTACTACGATACTGACAGATACGATTATAGTGAAGTCTTCGCAAGATGTTCTGTTTTAACTGAAAATTGTGCTCAGATTATTAATGGATTAGTCATTATATCAGAAATTCCACAGAATAATAAAAATAATCTTGACAAGATTAAAACAATTTGGTCTAATGTAAAAGAGCAAAAAGAACTAATGAATTCTCATGCTCAACAATATAGTGTGATTTATGATTGGTTTCT
>JAKQQL010000181.1:0-1876 GCA_029564175.1 Candidatus Cloacimonadota bacterium | reverse complement strand
CCAAGACTGCGATATGTTGATATTCCATCAAAAAAGTATGCATTTTGGAATCCCCAAAAACTTGCTTCACCAGATGCTGATTTGATTGTCACAAATGATGCAGATGATATACTTCTTCCATATGCTCTGGAATGCATCAATCACTATTTTACCATATTTGAACCAGATGTATTGGGGATGACATTTTCTGCAATGAAGTATAAGGAAATTTTTCCAGTTTACGACGATCAGACAGCAGGACTATTAGACAATTTTGTTGAAGTGCCTTATTTTTCAAAAATAGATAATTATTTGCAAGGGATGATGAACATATCTCCGGCAAATCAGCACATTTTTGGAACGCTGATTTCGTGGAAAAATTTGCCAATTGAGTTTCCAGAACATTCAGATACACCATGGGCAAGTTCTAACGATTTACAATGGATTTTCGCAATAGAAGAAAAAGGATCAGTTATAAACATCCCGCGAGTTTTGAAGTTGGTAAGACAGCGTGCAAATTCTGAGAATTTTACCAGGTGGTCCAAAAATGGCGAAATTATACTTATAAATGAGGCACTTGAAAGAAGAAAATCATTGAGAAAGCCTATCCAGTATTCAAAAGATGTAAGTTTTGATGATATATCCACACCAGCCGAATCAACTTATTTCTCTACATTGAATTTCCAGAAAAAGGCTACGATAAATTTTGTTGGGTTCGATCTGACACTTGAAAAAATGGGATATTTACAAGACCTTTTCTGTAATCATAATGTAAAAATCGGTTTTACTGATTTTGATATGTGCGATTATAATTTCGTAGAGGTCAAAAAAGGCACTTATGTTGCTGATTTTATTGAAAGATATAATGACATTACAAACAAGTCTGGTTCATCAGAGGTTGTGTTTTTTGTGGATTCCAGATTTTGGTGTTTTGACATAGGACATATCTTAGATTTTATCAAAACCAAGACAAATGACATAGTGTATGAGTCTGGGGATAACCGAGTCGCAATCGTTCATAATTGTAAGGATTTGAGTACTATATGTATACAAAAACCATACAAAATCAAACTCGTTCATACTTTATGCAGACCAGACGATCCAAGAGAAAAAGCATCGGTTGCTTGTTTATCAAAATTGAACGATTATTATAATATAGATTATGTTCAGCATGTCAACCCACCATTTCAAGGTGAAATACCAGAAAAAAGACCATCCTATAATCCGGTAACACCAAATCACTATGGATGTTATCTTTCATTCAAGAGGGCTATAAAAGAAGAATTTACCGATGATGTTGATTTCTTGCTATTTTGTGAATGTGATTGTATGTTGGAAGTGGACCATAAGACATTTGTGGATACTTTATACAAAACCTGTGATGTTATCAAGCAAGAAAAAATTGATTATTTCTCATTTGGCGATAATACCCATGCTGGAACAAAAGATCTATGGTCCGAAGTTATCAGAAAGATACCAAATGTGGATTGGATGTATATTACCAACAAGATTGCTTTGGCGCATTGTCTGTTATTTCCGAAAGAGTCAAGAGACAAACTTATTGATATGTTTGACAATTATAGCCATTGGGGAACAACGGATAATTTGTTGGATTATTATTTTGACAATGGAACAAAGGCGATTATAAGAAAAAGATTGGCATACCAGCATGAAGGAGAGTCCGTGATAGATAATGTTTATAAACCAAAGTATGATTATCCAGAAAGTATAAATCCAGTATTATCCGAAGCAACGAGCGCGGCACTTTCCAACGATATGATGTTGTATAATGTATTGGAATTATACAATGAAGTGAAAATCAATCCGAATAGGATTATGACAGACCATCCAAAAGTGGAATATAATTTTATAGATGGATCATTTGTTGAGTTGAAGG
>JAKQQL010000162.1:0-1592 GCA_029564175.1 Candidatus Cloacimonadota bacterium | reverse complement strand
GAAGGACCCTTTAATTGTAAGTAATGAATTCATACATCCGGATGAAACATCTATGAGGGTCAATACCTACTGGCTTGATCTTAGAGAGGCTGCACCCAACAAGAGTTTTATTAAAAGGCTTATTCCATTAAATCCAACGGCCATAAAAGCTCTCTATGATCTTTGAGTACAATCATTTTGTATCGTGCGTCCATACAAGCTGTTTATAATTCCGGAGCGGCTTCTTGAAGTGAATAAAAGAACGTTAGGAGGAATGAAAATGAAAAAGTGGAATCCGGAAATATATTTACCTTTTTTTAAAAAAGATATCACGTCGGTTGATTATTTTTTTGAAAAAAATATCACGTCGGTTGATCATGTTGATCATTATGATGCAATGCTGAAAGAAATATTGAATGAGATTAAAACTAAGGTATATAATTTTGTTATTGAGGATTTTCAGAAAAGTGATCCTCTGCGTTATCTTTATGAAGCTGACATTCAGGCTGATCTTGCTCATGCTATTTCAGGAACGTTTAATGACAAACCAATCATTATCAATAACGTAATGATCGGTAACGGATCTTCAACTGCTAAAAATTATAAGCTTCATCCAATTGCACGTGAATATCCTTTGCCGGAAAAAAATCATTCAGGCAGATTTGATATCGCATGCATAAACCCATTTATGGTGAAAAAATATATAGAATGGCGTCTGACAGTAGATAAAAAAAAGAAGCTTAATTTCATTGTCTGGGAATTGCCTGTTCTTGTCGCCATTGAAATCAAATACAGCACCTTTGGCAACGGCGGGGGATTTGATGCCATAAAAAGTGATGTCAAAAAGATGAAGAGATATAAGGCAGATTACCATGAGCATCGTAACCCCATACTATGCGATGAAAGTCATGAGCAAAGAAAATTTACGGAGCACTTTCAATTCATTGGATTGCATTTCTTCCAGGATGATTCATATTTTGATCTTGAAATTGGAACAAACACGCAAAAGATCCAGCCCGTGCCAGTTACTTCTATCGAATTTGATCATGCCTATATGATAAATCATGAAAATATTTATGAGGTATCGTCTGCATTTTTGAGCCAATGATAGATTTGTAATTCTTTAAAACATCAAAGCATCATTTGCAATTGGGGAGGTGTGCGATGGAGATGGATGGGAGCCTCATAGAGCGGGATTACTTGATTTTTGAAGAAGCCATCAAAACAAGTAAACTAATGAGGGATTATCCGCCGCGTTTTTTTCATAATTTCAAAAAGATTCTCTACGACATCGCGGCATGCGGGGCGTCATTGAATAATGGACTGGGGAATAAACCAGGTCAAAGGGAGAGCGCTATCAAAGTATTCGATGATCCTGAAATCACGATTACCCGTTGGCGTGCAATGCAACTGCCGCTGATGTTCCCTCCCAAAAACTCCGCAACTGAGTATTTGATGCGGAAAGATGTCTTTAATTACAATAATGAGTTCGGGAAAAAGCCGGGCCATTTTGAATGGTATTTGAATTTTGCGGATACCGATTTGTTCATGGGTTACGGTGGATCATTAATGGCTCAGGATGAACTTCAAGTAGCGGAGCACCCCGCGCTTGC
>JAKQQL010000161.1:0-1571 GCA_029564175.1 Candidatus Cloacimonadota bacterium | reverse complement strand
GAAGGACCCTTTAATTGTAAGTAATGAATTCATACATCCGGATGAAACATCTATGAGGGTCAATACCTACTGGCTTGATCTTAGAGAGGCTGCACCCAACAAGAGTTTTATTAAAAGGCTTATTCCATTAAATCCAACGGCGATGAAAGCTCTCTATGATCTTTGAGTACAATCATTTTGTATCGTGTGTCCATACAAGCTGTTTATAATTTCGGAGCGGCTTCTTGAAGTGAATAAAAGAACGTTAGGAGGAATGAAAATGAAAAAGTGGAATCCGAAAATATATTTACCTTTTTTTGAGCAAAATATCACGTCGGTTGATCATCTTTTTGAAAAAAATATCACGTTGGTTGATCATTATGATGCAATCCAGGAAGAAATATTGAAAGAAATATATAATTTTATTATTGAGGATTTTCAGAACAGTGATCCTCTTCGTTATCTTTATGAAGCTGACATTCAGGCTGATCTTGCTCATGCTATTTCAGGAACGTTCAATGACAAACCAATCATTATCAATAACGTAATGATCGGTAACGGATCTTCAACTGCTAAAAATTATAAGCTTCATCCAATTGCACGTGAATATCCTTTGTCGGAAAAAAATCATTCAGGCAGATTTGATATCGCATGCATAAACCCATTTATGGTGAAAGAATATATCGAATGGCATCTGACAAAAGATAATAAAAAGAATATTAATTGCATTGTCTGGGAATTGCCTGTTCTTGTCGCCATTGAAATCAAATACAGCGTCTTTGGCAACGGCGGGGGATTTGATGCCATAAAAAGTGATGTCAAAAAGATGAAGAGATATAAGGCAGATTACCATGAGTGTCGTAACCCCACACTATGCACTGAAAGTCGTGAGCAAGGAAAATTTACGGAGGACTTTAAATTCATTGGGTTGCATTTCTTCCAGGATGATTCATATTTTGATCTTGAAATTGGAACAAACACAGAAAAGATCCAGCCCGTGCCAGTTACTTCTATCGAATTTGACCATGCATATATGATAAGTCATGAAAATATTTATGAGGTATCGTCTGCATTTTTGAGCCAACGATAGATTTTTAATTCTTTAAAACATCAAAGCATCATTTGCAATTGGGGAGGTGTGCGATGGAGATGGATGGGAGCCTCATAGAACGGGATTACTTGATTTTTGATGAAGCCATCAAAACAAGTAAACTAATGAGGGATTATCCGCCGCGTTTTTTTCATAATTTCAAAAAGCTTCTCTACGACATCGCGGCATGCGGGGCGTCATTGAATAATGGACTGGTGAATAAATCAGGGCAAAGAGATATTACTAACAAAGTATTCGATGATCCTGAAATCACGATCACCCGTTGGCGTGCAATGCAACTGCCGCTGATGTTCCCTCCCAAAAACTCAGCAACTGAGTATTTGATGCGGGAAGATGTCTATAATTACAATAATGAGTTCGGGAAAAAGCCGGGCCATTTTGAATGGTATTTGAATTTTGCGGATACCGATTTGTTCATGGGTTACGGTGGATCATTAATGGCTCAGGATGAACTTCAAGTAGCGGAGCACCCCGCGCTTGC
>JAKQQL010000157.1:0-1010 GCA_029564175.1 Candidatus Cloacimonadota bacterium | reverse complement strand
GAACATAGAGGACATGTTACACTTCTTGTCAAGAATCAAGACGGGTTTGAGAATCTCTGCATGATGTTGACTAAGGCAAATCTTGAAGGATTCTATCACCGGCCAAGAATAGATTTTGACCTTCTTTATGATCGCTGTGATGGGCTGGTGATACTGTCAGGATGTTTGGATACTTTCATTAATCTTAAAGGCGGCGTGAATTTATTTTATGACCTCAGTGAGAAATTGAGAGATGATTTCTATCTTGAAGTCATGCCGCACAACATTTCATTGCAAACCAAAGTTAACAAAATGATGTTGGATATTTTTCATAACAACAGAAATCAATATAAACTCGTTGCAACAAATGATTGCCATTATATTGAGAAACAACATTCTGAAACGCAAGAAGTATTGTTAGCAATCCAATCCAAAGCCAAATGGACAGACCCTAACCGTTGGAAATTTAATATAACAGGGTTGCATTTGAGAACAGCAGATGAAATGATTGACGCGTTTGTCAATCAAAATATTTTAACCGATGATGATATTGACAATGCAATATGTAATACAATAGAAGTTGCAGAAAAGTGTGCCGCATTTGAAATCAAAAAGCAAAAAATATTTCTCCCAAAGGTTCCGGGTTATAATGTAAAAAATACATCCGACTATCTCTATGATCTTTGCTGTGAAAAGCTTAAGAAGATCAAAAAGTATGCGTTACACGAGGTGTATATCGATCGTCTTGAAACCGAGTTTGATTTGATTGAGAAGAAAGGATTCATTCCATACTTCATGATTGTTTACGATTTGGTCAAATGGTGCAAAGAAAATGACATCATGGTAGGGCCGGGAAGAGGGTCGGTCGGTGGATCACTTATGGCATATTTATTAAATATCACTACTGTTGATCCTATTCGTTATAATCTTTTATTTTCAAGATTCATTGCAGAAGACAGAAATGATCTCCCGGACATCGACTTGGATTTCGAAGATTCAAAACGGCATTTGGTCAGAGAGAGACTTGAAGA
>JAKQQL010000502.1:0-3699 GCA_029564175.1 Candidatus Cloacimonadota bacterium | reverse complement strand
TATTTCCCTCTTTCATCGGTTGGATTTTCAAGAATCCAGGTATCACGATAAAGTTCTTGAAAACGATCACTGTATCGAATATCATAATAAGCCTGCAATGTGCTTAAAAAAAGAGATTTCCCAAATCGGCGGGGTCTGATGAGAAAGACAAAAGGAGTCTCTTCGATTAACGGTATAAACATCGTCTTATCAACATAATAATCATTCTGTTTATTGACAGTCTCAAAATCTGATTTACCATAAGGTATTCTTTTTATCTTATTCATAATCTCTCCTTATGACATTATTGTCTTTATTCAGATTATTGTCAAGGAGGAAATCAAACCTGAATTAAAAAGAACCTGAACCAAGAAAACACAAAATATCCGAATAGAAGGCATAAAAAATGTTTAACCCAACTTTTAGCTGATTTGTTGAAAAAGGTCTTTTAAGCCTTGTAGGTATGGCACCATAAAAATATGCTTTTACACAGACTCTCTTAACTACAAATTTCTTCCAGATCTATCATGTCATTATTTTCAGCATAATCTTTCACTTTGACTTTATTTATGTTTTTAAAGCGTTCCAGTATATCTGAAATCCTTTCAACCGACTGATGGATTCGGTTTAAATACTTTTGGTGTTTACTTTCGATACTTGCCAGTTGGATTTCAAGCATCTCAATGTTTCCCTTAATGACCATTAGCGGTTGATTGATTTCATGGTTGGCTGTGATTGCCATGGCTAAGACTGAATTTTTCTTTTCCAGTTCGATGATTTCATTCTGAGTTTCACTGAGTTTTTGATATGAATATTCCAGATCTTTTTTTTGAATATGGATTTCCTGAAAAGCCTCTGATAATTCTTTGGTTCTGATATTTACTATATTTTCCAGATGCTTTTGATTTTTTTGAATTGAAGATATTCTGAGATAATACACAAAAGAAGCGAGTAAGATCAGAGTGATGATGACAAATGCTTTAAAGGGAAGTGTTGACCAAAAGGGAGGGATTATACGAAATTGCAGGCATTTTGTTTCATCGCTCCAGTTGCCGTTAACATCACATACTTTAATATAAAGGGTATATTCTCCCCCTTTCAAATTACTATAGGAGATCGCATTTCTCTCGCCGGAATAAACCCAGTCATGATCTGCATTCTTTAAAAAATAAGCATAGGTGAGTTTTCCCTGATGAAAGTAATCCAGTCCTGTAAATCTGAATGATACAAAATTTTCTTTGTAAGAAAGCCTGATATCCTGATCCCTCTTAATGAAATCATGAGAGAAATAGTCCTTGTTGAAAATTTTAAATGAGCTTAGAACTGGTTTTATCTGAGATTTGGAATCAAATTGAATATTCATTGAAACAATACCGTCACTGCTTCCCGCATATAGCTGATCTTTTTCGATTATCAGAGCATCCATGGAAAAATCATCTTTTACGGTTTTATTATGGCTGATAAACCTTTTAAGAAGACCTTCTTCTTTTCTAAATCTGATCAGACCTTTATTGCCACTTATCCAAAGATTGTGATACTGATCTTCAGTTATGCCAGTAATCCAGAAATTTAACTTATAAACAGAGAAATGATCACTTTTGTGAAGATAGAGATGCAGTAAGCCATTTGAGGTGCCAATCCATAAATTATTATGCTTGTCGGTATATAACGCAGAAATGCTGTTGTGTTTAAGAGTGCTGTTATCAGTATGATATCTTTTTATTATCCCAGTCTGAGTATCTAATTTATAAAGACCATTTTTTGTTCCAATCCAGATAATTTTTTGCTGCATGGTGAAGCAACTTACTTCAAAATGGCTGTTCTCGGTAAGCTGACTATTTATCATGTATTTTTTGATATGATGATTTTGATCATTATAAATCCCGATTCCCTCTCCATATTGAAAAATCAGATAACCTTCTTTAAAGAATAACTTTCCAATTTCCTGAGTATCGTCTGAAAATAAAAGTCTGTGTTTGTTGTTGATGATATCAGTTTCATAAATACAATGATTTGTACTTAACCAGATATGAGCCTTCTGATCGGTTTTCATATCTTTTATGTTTTGAAGATTTTGATATGCTAATGTTATTGGTTGATTTTGATGATTTTGCAAATCATAGCTGAAGAGCTTGTTATTTTTAACATAATATAAAACATGATCTATTGCATTGATCTGATTGATCTGTCCATTAATTCTCTTACCGTTTGAATCTGAAATGTTGAAAAGTTCATTTGTTTCTTCTTTTACAAGCTTCATCCCGTTTTCTGTCATCATCCAATGAGTATGCTGATGATCAGTCATAAAAAAGGAGATATTCTGAAATTGATTACTCAATGTTATTTTATTTTTTTGTCCGGTTTCAGCGTGATATTTTATTATATGATCTCCATAATTGATAAAAATAATATCATCCTTGTTCTGACTAATATTGTTGTAATCGTTTGAAGATAACAGTTTATAATCATTGTTATCAAGACTGAACTGATAAATTTCCTGATTAGTAGCAATGATTAGTTGATTACCGGATTTTATGAGTTTATGAATCTGAAGGTTTTTTAGAAAATGGAATTCATGTTCTGCGGATTTTAATATTTTACTACTTAGATGATATGTGATAAGACCATCATCAGTTCCTATATAAATGGTGTTTTTGTATTTTGTCATGGTATAAAGCATTTTTTGCCCGACATTTAAAGTCTCATCATATTCTGTTAACAATCGTGTAAAATTATCATTTTGATCCTGATAAATATACAATCCTTCATTTGTTCCGATATAAAGAGAACCTCTCTCTTCTTTATACAAAAAATTGATATGATCATTTAAAAGAGATTTTTGTTGCTCATAATCTACATAATATGATTTCACTTCACCATTTTGAATATTAATTCGATTTAAACCACGTGCTGTACCAACCCATATATATCCTTTTCTCTCAATAATGCATTTAGCATCATTATCACTCAGATTATGATTATCACTACTATATACAACTTCACTTATTCCATCATAGCGTATTAACCCTTCGTTGTGTGCAATCCATATTCTGTCTTCTGAATCCTGATATATCTGATTGATTGTTGTATTAACTGGTAAGTTAAGTAATTCAATATCTTTTATGTGGTAATTATCAGAATAAAGGACTTGAATAAAAGATATTAGACTTAATAACAATATTGCTAATTTCATTTTTATCATTTCACTGCTCCTGGATTTCTATTGTCTAAATCTATAAAAGGAAGGTTAAGCCCGTTTAAAGAGATTGTAAGAAAAGTGTCAGTATTGCGAACTGCTTGTTGGAAGGTTATTCTTTAAAAAAAACAAATCCGTCATCCTCAGCATCATCCGTGTCTAAAAATCTGAAAAACAAACCCCCTGTTTTTACCACTTTTTAGGAATTTTGTGCCAATCGGTGTTAACGAAAAACACATAAAAAGCAGTTTAAAAACAAAAAAATGAAAAAATATTTGGATAAAATAGTTGATCTAAAAATAGAGAGATAGAATATCAAAATGTCATTAAAAAAGACTCAAGCGAAAAAAAAGTTCTTGACGAAAAAGGGAGGTTATGCGAATTTGATTAAACCTGATTGAAATTGATCAGTGATCTTAATAGCAGACATAGAGTGGAGCAAAAAAAAGCAGTCGAAGATAAATTTTTACGTGATTACGGAGAGTTTGATCCTGGCTCAGGACGAACGCTGGCGGAATGGATTA
>JAKQQL010000152.1:0-19664 GCA_029564175.1 Candidatus Cloacimonadota bacterium | reverse complement strand
TCTTCAATCCGTTATTTCCGCTTCTCAAAATATATCAACAATAGCTTGACATACGTAATGTAGCTGAATATATTATACGTATAGAGGTGTGTTATGCAGACTAAGCTTACGCTGTCAATTGATAAAGCTGTAATTCATAAGGCAAAACTCTATGCGAATCGAAGAGAAAAAAGTCTTTCTCAAATTGTTGAAGATTATCTTAAATCCGTATCAACTGATGAAGTATCCAAGTCGCCGGTGGATAATATACCTCCCGTAGCAAAATCTCTTGCCGGAATTTTAAAAGGAAAGGATGATTTTGACTTCAGAACATCAATAACTGAATATCTGGAAAAGAAGCATAAGTGAAAATATTAATAGATACGGATGTATTAATTGATTTTCTATATCAAAGAGAAGAATTCTTTGAAAATGCATTGAGAATTATATCTCTGATAGAATCGAAGAAAGTTAATGGTTTTGTTTCTTCACTTATAATATGGAATCTATATTATATTTTATCAAAACACCTGGGCAGCAAAGTTGCAAGACAAAAAATAAAGGATTTCCGGTCAATTATCAATATTATTCCAATTGATGACCGAATAATAGATTCAGCATTGAATTCAAATATAAAAGATTTTGAAGATTCGATTCAATTCTTTGCAGCAAAAAATGAATTGATAGATATTATTGTTACAAGAAATACGAAGGATTATCCAAAGAATATTATATCAATAATGAGTCCAAAAGAGTTTTTGAATTCATTAGATAATTTAGGGTTGAGTGCGGCACCTTTGAATAATTGAGTTGAAGCTCCGTGCTCATAGCCTTTTCGCGATTGTTTGATCAAATTTGAATTTGACAAATCCATATAAAGTACATAATTTAGTCTCATATAGAGGTTGTTATGAACAGCACTCAGGACATTAAACCAATATCTTATGTTAAGGCGAATACGACAGAAGTCCTCTCAACAGTAAATTCTACAAAAAGACCTTTGTATGTTACACAAAATGGAATTGCAAAAGCCGTAATTCTTGATCCGGATAGCTTTGAAAATATGAAAAAGGCTTTAACAATGCTTAAACTGTTGGCTATTGGTGAAGAAGAACTTAAAAACGGAAAATTCTCAAAACAAAAAGATGTCTTTGCGGAAATAGAAAAGAAACACAAATGGATTAAATGAAGGATCAATTTAACGTAATTTGGATCGACTCTGCCAAAAAAGAATTATTTGAAATAGTCGAATATATTGCAGAGGACAGTCAAAGCAACGCAAAGAAAATATATCAAAATATAAAAAGGAAAACTGATTCTTTATCAACAATGCCGCATAAAGGCCGTATTATTCTGGAATTTAAACAATTTGAAATTAATCTGTACCGGGAAGTAATTGAAGCTCCATGGAGAATTATGTACAGAATTCAGGATAAAACTGTTGTTATATTGACTATTCTTGACGGCCGTAGAGATGTTGAAGATATTTTATTTAAAAAAATAATTTCGTTTAATGGCAAAACTGTATTGTGATAGTATATTTTATTGATTTATTATAAACTAAAATTTAAAGGTAGATATCCATGAGTAAATCATTCTATATGTTCTTGGGTATAGTAAATATAATTGCATTGATTATATTTATTATAATATTTCCGTTTATTCTCAAACTTGATAATTCATTTATCATATATTCCTCTATTTATCCGTTATCATTTTTTCTAATAGCAATTTACGCATTTCGCAAATATTCAAGTTATTACACTGAACAATATAATAATATAATTATCGCTTCTTTTATTAAAAGAATATTAGCATTTATACTTGATTGCCTAATAATGTTGCCAATTATTATTGCCTCATATTTCATTCAGCATTTAAATTATATGCTCAGCATAGTATTTCCTATTTTTCTTTTTCTTGTTTGGGCAATCTATAATATTCTATTTGTTGGTAAATTCGGAAGAACCCCGGGGAAAATGATAATGCGTATTAAAATAATTCAGATCAATGACAAACCAATGACATATACAAATTCATTTTATCGTATTTTATTTCAATTTATATTATCATTAATTCCATTATTAAGCTCAACATTAACATTATTATCATTGGATCCAGCATTATTTAATACCCTTGATAAAGTCGGTAAAATTTCATTAATAAAAAATAGCGATTATATTCCTATCTGGTTAAATAGCTTTTTTTCTGTAATAATGATTATTGAATATTTGACTTTAGTATTTAATAAGCGTTTAAGAACCTTTCACGATTTTCTTGGTGGAAGTATTGTTGTTAATAGTTGATTTTATATGCGTCAACGCGTATAGCATTAGCTTCGCTACTTTTTACGCATTTTGGTTGTTTGCAATTGAATAAATCCGGTGGGGCATAAAATGCTAAAACAAAGAATCATTTTTATATTATCAGCAATCCAACTTTCATCATTTGGTCTTAAGGCTAGCGATTATAAAATTGTCAGTGCATTTTCCGGATTAACATTGAGAGAATCGCCGGAATTATCGGCAAAGGCAATCACGACAATTCCTTATTTAGAAAAAGTTAATATAATAAAAGCATCTGATAACACGTTAATCGTTGAATCAATAGAAGATGTCTGGTATAAAATAAAATGGAAAAATTATGAAGGCTGGATTTTTGGAGGATATTTACTTACTCTTGACCAAACTGAAAATCTTAAATTTAAAAATTTAAAGGGATTAAAAAATTCAAAAACCCTTATGTATGATAAATCTCGATCCATTCGAGTTGCTGAAAATACAAGTATAGAATTCTTAAAAAAATCGGATATATCATATACCATAAGCTTTAAAGGTCAATATCCCGTATTAATCATTTTAGCCGGAAATACAATTTTGGATTCTTATAAAGTCATTGATAAAAAAATAAAAGATAATGTTGTTTATTACGATGATCAGGAAAAATTATTAACATTCACCGTTCAATTATCACCTGAAGGCGAGATTTCATCCGGCTTGGCAATTTATACGGTAAAACTAACTCAATGGAGCAAAGAATGTTATGGTTTTTTTATTATGTATACCACTGTTAGTGAAGCTGAAGGTCTACCGTATGATTATTATAGCGCTATCTTTTTTGAAAATAATAGATTTTCAAAAAAGATTTGGAATAAAAACAGCTATGAAATAAATCAAAATGAATGTATGGAATTGTCATACCGCAATAATTCTATTGAAACAGAATATTTCTTTCAAGATTTTGAATCAAAAAAGAATAAATTAGTACTAAAATATAATAATTCAAAGAAACGTTTTGAATCTAAATAAGCTTGATTTATACAATGCTTCTTGAATTATTTCAAAAAAAGGAGTTCTCGATGATAAAAAAAACTAGGGTGTTGAATTATTCGATTTTTCTTTCTTTATTAGTTGTTTTTATTTCCTGCAGTGCATCGCAAATAACCGTCAATGAAGCTAAGTTAAAAAAAATATCATCTATAGCTATTTTGCCCATTGATCGGGCAAAAGGTATTCCGCTATCCGCGGCTATTGAATCTGAGGAGGCTTTTAAAAGCTGTTTTATTCAGTCGGGAATATCTATCGTCGAACGCAAAAAACTCGCTGAAATATTAAAAGAAGATGAATTGAAAATGATGCTTCCAAAGTATTCTGATGAAATGGCTTCTTTGACAGGAGCTGATGCTTTATTGATAGGACAAATTACTCAATATTGTGAAAGTATTAGCGACATAGAGTATATGGGCTATGATAAGGATGAAATGGGGTTTGATATTACGCACAAAGTCGATGAAAAAAATAATAAAGATATTAAACTTGAGAAAAAGAAAATTAAAGATAAGTCTCATGATTTGAATTTTAAAATATTGATTCGATTGGTATCTGTTAGTGATGGTGAAACCATATTGGTTATGGAAAATTCGTTATCAACTAAGTCGTTTAAGGAAAGTGAAGGAAATGTGTTTAAAACTTCGTTAGACCGTTTCAAAAATGACATTCTTGACATGATGAGTTCTGATTTAAAAAAAGTTTTAACATCGAATAGAAAATAATGAAATACACTTCAATTATTCTAATAACCCTATTTTATATTTTCTTTTTTCTTAGGGCTTTTGTGCTGTCCAGAAAAATAGGGAAGAGTATTAAAGCAAATGATATTATTTTAAACACTGCAATTATTTCTGCCGGTATATCAAGTGTTCTGTTTATTTTGCAAAAGACATTGCCCGGTTTCGAATCTTATACTATAGCATTCGGAAGTTCTACTGGATTTGAAATCGCGGGAACAATATTGATTGGAGCCGGATTGATATTCAGTACAATCGCATCATTGAATCTGGGAAACTCATGGAGAGTTGGAATTAATAACAATGATAAAACAGATCTAGTTACAAATGGTTTCTACAGAATTTCCAGAAACCCGTATTTTCTTTTCTATGATATTGTCTTAATCGGATTATCTCTATCATCGCAATCCGTTCTTGTAATTGTTTTTTCAGTGATGACTATTATATTGTTTCATATCTTAATTCTAAAAGAAGAAAAGTATTTAGAAAATATTCATGGCGCTGATTATAGAAAATATAAAACACAAGTACGTAGGTATCTTTAGGACTTAGCAGTGATTGTAATCCACTGAAAAGCTGCGAAAAAATATCTGGAGAAACTTAATGAAAACTAAATTGGACAAATACGAAAATGATATTTTAAGTTCATATGAAAATGATGAATGGGTAGAAGTTCCTGAAATAAAAAAAGAAATAAAAAAGCATGCTTCGTATGCAAAGGCTACAATTAAAAAAGATAAGAGGGTGAATATAAGGATTTCTCAAAAAAGATTTTGAATCGATTCAGCGCAAGGCTTTAGCTGAAGGTATACCATATCAAACCTTGATATCTAGTGTAATTCATAAATATAATGCCGGCAAACTGATTGAAAAGAGATGATAACATTCAAAACGTCATTTAGTAACGGCTTATTCGTTGCCGTTAATGAAAAGTCTGTCATGAATTAATGGATTCTCAAAGATGCATCATCAATAGAATTTCTAATGAAAACATATATATAGTTTCAGTAACTGACGGGCGTAGGATTTTTGAAAATACCATATTAGGCAGAATTCTTAAATCGTGAAATTGTAAAACTGCTAATTACAGCAATGCATTAAGTGCAAATGGATTTGACAAATAGTGAGATTATATTTTTCTGATATCATGATACAAATTGACAATACATCCGCTAATGATATGTTTGATGGGCTTTCATCGAAATTGATGAATTACCTTGTTGATGATATATATAATGAGGATTCTCCAGTTAAAATTGTTGTAGATAATGATGCCGTTTTTGATATACCTATGATCAAACAGGTGAATTACTTTCTGAATATTGTCTCTCAAAATGGTTTAATAAAATTAACGAAGATAGGAAATATCCCTCCGGCAATTGTTAAGGATTTGTATTCACAAAGATTTATTGTTGATGAAATGATAGAAAGCAAAATCACCAAACTAACAAAGGAAACTGATTCCACGAGTATTGAAATTGTTAAGATATTATGCTTCCTTTCCGGATTAATCAAAAAAAGAAACAATTCGATTTCGTTAACAGAAGCGGGTATCCGGCATATCAATTCACCTGATTTATTTCTTATTCTGTTTAACGCATTTCTTTTTAAATTTAATTGGGCGTATTTTGACTCCCATGAAGGAGAGGATATCGGAAAATTTGCTGCCGGTTATACTCTATATTTATTAGCAAAATACGGTTCTGTTGAACGAGACGTAAATTATTATGCAGATTTGTATTTTAAAGCATTTCCATTCTTAAAAAATCAGACTGATGCTTTCGGGTATAATTTTGATAATTCTTGTTATTCTTATCGAACATTCAATAGATTCTTGCTTTATTTCAATTTTATTGAAAATAGGTCTAAAACATGGAGAGCAGAAAGAATATTAACAACAGACTTGTTCAACAGGTTTATCAAATTGAATTGTTTGTCTTAAATATTTCAGATAACTGTTATTCGAACCGATCATTATATTAAAATAAAATAATAAATATATTTAAGGGTTCGCACATCAATCATTTCACGCGATAATATAAATATTGCTTATTAATAATTCCTGTAATATCATAATTCCATGTAAATAAATACGCCGGAGGTTTATTTATGAATTATGCGAGTGATGATTTAATCAATGAGCATGAAGGTATTCTGTGGGCGCTTAACATTCTTGAGAAAATTACTGATGATATCAGTAATAAAAAAAGTATTAACATTGCCGATATCAATGATATCATTTCTTTCTTTAAACTGTTTTCTGATAAATGTCATCACGGCAAAGAAGAAAATATCTATTTTCCTGCTCTCGAAAAGAACAGAATTCAAAATGAAAACGGACCTATCGGTCAAATGCTTATTGCAGCTATGTTATATAATTGGTTTCATAAATTGTAAAGGTAGTTCTGAATTTGAAAAAGAAAACAAAAATATTTTTATACGCATGCGTCGTTTTGCCTGTCTTGCTGATTATTTATTCTTTCATCGAACCATTCATTTTAGTAAATAAAAGTTATGACTTATCAAAACCTGAAAATGAAAAACACGTAAAAATAGTTTTTTTGACGGATATACATGTCGGCCCTTTCTATTCCGTTGAAAGGCTGGAGAAACTGGTAAAAAGAGTCAATAAGCTTAATCCGGATATCATTCTTCTTGGCGGAGATTATGTCCATAGAGATAAAAAATATATACCATTGACATTTTCTGCTTTAAAAGAATTGAAGCCCGCTGTATTCACCGGAGGTGTTCTCGGAAATCATGATCATTGGGAAAGTAAGGATTTATCTTATGAAGAAATGAAAAAAGCTAATATAACCATACTCGACAATGCCAATGCATCCATCAATGTCAATGGCAGGACAATTAATATATTCGGTGTTGGTGATTATTGTGAGGACGTTCAGAAAATAAATTATGATGATATTCGTTTAAGGAATGGTTATAACATTCTTCTCTCTCACAACCCGGACTATATCGGCAAATTAGATCAACATTCCATTGATAGATTCGATCTTGTGTTAAGCGGTCATACTCATGGAGGGCAGGTTACATTATTCGGTTTATGGGCTCCTTTAGTGCCTTCTGTATATGGACAAAAGTTTCGTACGGGTATTAAAACAATCGGTAAAACGGAAATGATTATATCTAATGGAATTGGTACAGTTACTCCTCCTGTTCGGTTTTGCGCGTTTCCGCAAATATGCATTATAACTATTTAGATCAAAATCATCTGCAGTTTTCAACGTGCAATAAATATTATGTTCAATGGTCTGTTAGTTTAATGAAATGTTTATATAATGCATTAAGCGCTGATGAATCATTTAATTCAAATTCATAAATAAAACTTCCAGACTCTTGATTGCATGTTTGCTTATGTTAGTATTGAAAGTTGATTTTATACTATTTCACTCATGTCGTTAAAAAAATGAGCTCGTGTAAATGCGATATCTTTTCTGAAGAAAAGCAGAGTGGCTGATGCACGGGTTATTGATTTGACTTTATGATAAATGGAGATCATACTAAGATGCTCTGATAATAACAAAGGAGGTTAATATCATGGAAAACAAAAAGTACAGGTCAATTGTAAAATTGGATTTTCAGTATGCGCACAGATTTATGAATTATCCGGGAGAAGCAAGTTATCTTCACGGACATTCTGGTTATTTAACATTGGAAATTGAAGGTGATTTAAACAATCACAATTATGCGTATCCTGTAAAAGAAGCGCAAAAATTAGCATGGGCAGTAGCTGACAACTTTATGCATGCAACGATTTTTCAGGAAGGTGATCCCTTGCTCGAATTAGTGCTGCAGGGATATGAGCAAACAGGAATGAAAGGTACAACAAACAGATTCGGGACGCCTGCAAAAGCTCTCAATCATGAATTGGTTAAATCATATCCTGAAAGCAGGGTATCTGTGAGTAAAGGTCCGTCTACTTGCGAATGGTTCTGCACAGTATTCTATGAATTGTTAAAAGATAAGTTGAATATTAAAAAAATTGAATTCCGTTCTTCTTCGCTAAACTGTGCTTCAAGAGAATTTTAGTATAAAGTATTTAAGCAGAAGTACATATTTTTATTATTCTTTCCTGCGTTCTTCATAGAGGGGCTTCTCCATTAGCATTATGTTTCGTAATTATATCTTGGGAGAATATCCTCTTTTTCTAAATCAATAATATAATTAATAAGTTTAACTTCCCGATTGAAGCGGTGATGCCTCTATTTGAAGTATAGATATAAAAAGATGGAGCATGTGCATCATTGATGTATGGGACTGTATTCATAAAAATATCTTGTTATGTCAGTATGAATTATGTTTAATGTCGTTGCGATAATAAAGGGAGAAGGTCTGAATTATGAAAAAAAAACATTTATTTCTAATCGTAATTTTTGAATTGCTGCTGGCCTTCAACGGATATTCTAAGCAAAAAACATATTTATGGATAAAAGCTGAAAGCGGTTTGAATTTAAGAGAAAGTTCTGATATGTCCTCAAAATCCATCGTAATTATTCCATTTGGATCAAAAGTTGAGTATCTCTCAGATTCCGGAGTAAAAGAATCGATAGAAGGAATTGATGGCAAATGGGTTGAAGTAAAGTGGAATGAATTTTCGGGTTATGTGTTTAGCGGATTTACATCAGATAACGAAGATTTTATAATAAATTATAAAGTCGCAGTAGCTGCAAAGGGATTGCCTATTATGGATGCAGATAAGGAATTCTTTTCAAATAGGAAAATTCCGTTTGGAACTGTAGTTGAGTTTGTTAAAAATATTGATGAAGCAGATGTCTCAAAGACTTGGGATTATGATAATTGTGATTTAGCATTAATTAAATATAAAGGCAAGTTGTGTAAGGTTAATAAAAATTTTCTCGATGCAATCGGGTCGAATCAGCATATCTCGGATATGAAAAAAATAAAAGATAAGTTGATCCAGTCTTTTAAGGCATATTCTATGATTGGACTTGATCTATCTCACAGTTTTGACCCTAATGACTTTTCTGTGTATCAATTGGGTAATTACTATCTTATAACAAGTTATTTCTATCATGGTCCCGGGGCAGAAGAAGTTGAAGGATTTTATAAATATCTGTTTCGGGAGAATAATGGCAGATTTGAATACATTAACATATATACAACAGGAAGGTCGTCCAGTAAATGCATATTAACAGATTTGAATAATGATACTTATCCGGATGTTATAGCTTTTGGCGGATATAGTATTATGAAATATGTTAAAATATATATGGGTCAAAAAGACGGATCAATTCAACTGATTTATGATTACGTAGTGTCCGGCAATGAATATGATGATTTGAAAGAATTGAAAATAACAAGCTCAGAAGTTGAGATTATTTATAAGGGTCATAAGTATCATTTTGATAAATCAAAGGGGATGATCGAAAAATAAAAATATAATATTTTAGTAAAGATTTGGTTGTAAGCTGTTTTAGCGGTGTTTAAAATTCAGCTTGCTTGGTTTGAGTAAATGATGAAATATAGGATTTAATTATGTCGAAAAAGAAATTGATAATTATTATTTCATCATTAGTTGTGATTGCCACAATAGCCATGACAATAATATTTTCAACTTATTTACGGGCAAATATTATTCTCTTCAGATTGAGTATCAATAATTCGAATCCTCAGTATTATCAAAGAATCGAACCGATTTACTTAGAATCTAAACAAATTAAAGGATCGTTTTATATTAAAGACCAATTGAGAATTTCAATACCAGCTGAATATAAGAAAGTCGGGAGCAGCAAGATCGGTAATAAAATAAAAACATATTCTTTTATGTCAGGAGAAAAAAAAATTCTTATTTGGACTTCTTATTTTGTTCAAGATAATTATTTATTCATTAGTGACGCTATTAAAACTATTCCTGATGATATTTCTTTTTTTGATTCAGATGAAAAGATACGAACAGATATAGATCATCTTCTTGTCAAAATGATGACGTTATCTGTATATAAGAATATTGAAACTTATGAATCCGATAAATTTGATTTGATATATGATGAAACATTAAATGCACGTTGCGCAGAAGTATATAATATGAAGCACTCAAAATCTGTAAAATTTATATTTAAAAATATACAAAAAGAAGAAATTCTTGAAATACTAAAAACAATTAGATTTGATTGAAATATATAATATAAGTTCTATTGAAAAAATTCAATAAAGGATTAATTATGAAGAAAGTAATTGATTACATGATTCTGGTTCTGTTGATTGGACCGATAATATTGTTTTCATCCGATAAATCATTTATTCCATCGAGTCAGCAAGTAATTCTTACGAGTAATACTATAATTAACAATCCCGAAAATAATAAAATGTGGATACCTGATAAGCAGCAGACAGAAGTTGCCTTAATTAAAGTGTTTATATTTTTAAAGAAAAATTCTAACTCCGAAATTGCTATGATTATCAAAAATAAAAATAAATATGGAGTACAGTTTATTGGCAAAATTAAAAATAATAAAAAGTATATATTTTGTAATTTCTTTCCCTATAAAGAAGATGTCAAGAATATCTGGAAAACGACAAGGATTTTGGTGTTTGGAGGCGGTTTTTGGTATTGGAATATAGAATATAATATTGAAGATGATAAATGTGAATCATTATGGATTAATGGTCCTATATGAATATTTCGACAACATTCACTGTAAACATAATTGTCAGATTTATCATTTCAATGAATTGTCTGCAGTTATTATATTAAATTATATTCTGCATTGAGTCGAACATTATATAAAAAAAGTTAAATATATTTGATTGAGACTTTGATTTGTAACGAGAGAATAAAATGAAATTTTGTCTTATTTGTTCTGATTTGAACCGAAAAAAGATTATCGAGATACTGAATTTTCGGAATGTGCTTCTTGATAATAAGTCAGATTATTTTCTTGTTGAGAAAGGTTTCACTGTTCCTGATGCGGGAATATCTGTTATATTTGATCCGAACTTTGAAAATAATTTATCAGCTTTTCTTAATGAGTTCGTTGTTTCTGAATCCTCTTGGATGGATAAAGAAACCGTTGTAGGGAAGAAAGATGACAGTTTTGAGATAATTCAATTGACAGATATTTCACATTTCGAAGCGGATAACAATGATACTTTCTGTGTCGCAAAATCGAAAAAGTATGAGATTAAAAAGAAACTATATGAGCTTGAAAATGCTTTTTCGAGCAAAGGATTTGTGCGGGTAAATAAATCTTTTGTTGTGAACATTCTTAAAGTTAATGAAATCATACCATGGTTCGGCGGAAGACTGCTTTTGAAAATGAAAGATTCCGATGCGGAAATTGAAGTGTCGAGAAGCAATGTTTCTTTCTTCAAAAAATATATTGATATGTAAGAAATGAAAGTGCATTTCTTTTTGAAATGATTAGACCAGATTAGTTTATATCCTAATGGAGCTGAAAATGAAGATCAATTTTAAAGTAGTAATAATAGAAACCATAAAATATTCATTCCTGTCGGGAGTTATCGGAATAGGAGTTACGATTCCTCTGATTATTGTTTTTAACTGGCAAACGGATATTACACTTTTCAGGGGTTTTACAGCCGGCTTAATCATGGGGCTTATCTGCTATAATGCTTTTACTCTTATCGCGAGCAGTAATCTCAAATTCAGGACATTGTTATCTTTTCTGGCAGTCTCAGTTGTCATCGCAGCAATATCATATTTATATTCGCGTTTTCTCGGTCACGCTGAACATTTTGTCGCTATGATTGCTTCGGCTTTTTCAGTTGTGATGGGGCTTTTATCAACTTCATTGATGTATCTGTATAAAATCAGACTGAACCGCAAACTGCACAAAGCTCAGAATAGATTGACGGAAAAATGTAAAAACTCAGACAAAGATAAATTATGAAGACTTCAGTTGACATTGCTTTTGACGCAGTTCACAGTTCTTATCATGCCTTTTACCATAAATAAATTGCAAAATTGTTTATAATCAGATAGAAGCCTATTGTATCTTAAATGATAAAGGCTTTTTTATGAAAAAATATTTAGTAATGATTTTTGCTGTGGTTTCATTTTGTCTTTTTCCTCAGCAGAAAGAACACGGGCAGTCAACGGATCTGTTCGGTGTTTTTACCATTGATAATGAACTTTATGTCGGAAAACCCGATGAAGCTGAACCTGTTAGAATAACTCAGGAATGGCCTGATTTTAAACCTTCATGGTCGCCTGACGGTGAATGGATTGTTTTTTTCCGAATTGTCAACAGCCCTAAACTTAATATCCCGGAATGGAAAACAAAGATTTGCGTGATTCGCCCTAACGGAACTGATTTACGAGATATTACTGACGGAACTCATAATGACCTGAATCCTACGTGGACAAGGGATGGGAGTAATAATATAATAATCAACAGATGTGATTTCGGGAAATCGCATATTTATTTTTCAACGCCTCATTCAAAGCCGGGTGATGAAAAACTTATAAGCAATCCGGATTTCATGGAATTCGCTCATTGCGGAATGAAGGACGGGCGAATAATAATAATGACAACGAACGGAGTTGATAAGTCTTACTTTGAGTCAACCGGCGAAAAGGGATTATTTTCGCCTCCGTATGTCCGTCTTTTGACACCTGATCCGGGGAAAATAGGGAAATATGAATTTCTGAAATTTGATGAAAAAATTATGATGCTTCCTAATCGTATTTCACTTTCGCCGGATGAAAAGAAAATTGTTTTTGAGAGAGATGACTCATTTGATCCGCTTGGATTCGCAGGGCATCCCCTTGTAATTGCCGACTTTAATAAGGATGAACCTTGTGTCAGCGAAATGAAAATATTCTACGATACGCCGTTTTATGAGTATGCATTATATCCGGCATGGACTACCGATTCAAAAGGAATAATATATTTTGGAAGCTTTGCTCCTTTAAAAATGAAGCTTTATCTTTATAATTTTGAAACTCATGAAATCAGTAGCATTTCACCGGAAAAATTCAAAGCATTTAAATATTTCTGCGGATACAAATCTCCAAAATGAAATGCACCGGAATGGATCTGGTTCTGATGAAACAAAAATATTATGTGGGGGCAAATGAAATCAACTAGTATAGCTGACCGTCGCATTGATATTGACTGGCTTAGAGTCATAACAGTGCTTTCTGTTTTTGTTTTCCATTGCGGACTTTTTTTCAGGTTCACTGACTGGCATTTAAAAAAACAACAGCAGTATATGATATTTGAAATTGTCTCAAACTTTATGATGCTTTGGATAATGCCTGTTATTTTTTCTATATCGGCTGCCGCGAGTATTATAGTACTGAGATCAAAGACTCCGCTTGCATTTTTGAAAGATAGAATTATCCGGCTTTTTATTCCTCTTGTATTCGGCGTATTCGTGCTTGTTCCGCCGCAAGTTTACCTAGAAAAATATTCGCGAAACGCATTTCTTGAGAATTATTTATCTTTTTATCCTCATTATTTTGACGGAATGTACGGATTCGGCGGTAACGGCATGGTTCGGTCTTCATTTGTGGTATCTTCTTATTCTATTGATGTTTACTGTAATTTTTCTTCCACTGCTGATACATGCTGTGCGTGATAAGAAAAATAATATTTTTTCATTATTCGGAAAAACAATGTCGTTGCCGTTTGGAGTATTTATTCCGGGAATTATGACTGGATGGCTGAATGGATACCTCAATCCTGAGATGACATATAATCAAAGAGGTTTCGGCGGCTGGCCGGTTACGGTTTACATGCTGATATTTATATTTGCTGTTTTTCTGCATTCTAATAAGAACTGCAAAGAGATTATTTTGCGTTACTATCGCACAGCTCTGTTATTTGCCGTTATTTGCACTGCCATACTTGTCTACTTTTGGATTGGCAAATATCCGGAATATCTGAGTACACGGTATACGATTATGCAGGGAATTTGCGGTTTCGCGTCATGGTGTTTCATTATAGGACTGCACGGATTATTTTTGAAAAGATTCAGTTTTAAGAATAAATTTTTGTCATATGCGAATGAGGCTGTTCTGCCGTTTTATATCATTCATCAGACAGTGATTATTGTTATCGGATATTTTGTTGTGATGCTGGAATCACCTGTAATTCTTAAATACTTATTGATAATATTCATTTCTCTTATTTTGACAATTCTCTTGTATGAGTTTGCAGTAAGAAGATGGAATGTAATGCGTTTTCTTTTCGGAATGAAAAATATGAAATAGTAATTTATTGCTGTCATGATGCTTTCATCTTGAACATCATATGAAACAGTTTTAAAAAAAATTCATTTTTAGTGATAAAAACTTAAAGCAAATCCGTATTAATTGGTATGCTGAATAAAGAACAAAATAAAGCCGCGAAATTCTCCGAAGGAATCAGCGTTGTAATCGCCGGTGCCGGAAGCGGTAAAACTAAAACCCTCGTTAAACGGATTGAAAATACTCTCAGGGACGGCAGAGTCAAACCCGAAGAAATTCTAATTCTGACATTTTCAAGAAAAGCTGCTGAAGAAATAAGAGAACGTTCGGGAAAAGAAATTGACGACGCGCATAAAATTACAGCCGGAACTTTTCATTCATTATGCTACCGTATTCTTTCGGAAAATCCTAAATTACTTTCAGAACATTTCGGAATCGAAAAGTTCAGCGTCATGAGCGAGGACGATGAGGAGAAGTTTCTTTCGGACATAGTTGCTTCGAAAATCGATAATTTCATGGGGCTTTCAAATAAAACGGTTTTTTATCTTCTCAAGAATCTTCACCGGCTTGATGAATCGCGGATAAAAACGCTGACGGATATCGGGATTACTAGAGAGCTCGAAAGCGTCAAAACCGATTTTGAAAATTATAAAAAAGAACGTTCGCTTTTGACTTTTTCAGATTTAATTTTTTGTGCGAATTCAATTCTGACTGATAATCCTGATTTCAGGGAAAAGATGAGAAAACGGTTCAAATATATTTTTGTCGATGAGTTTCAGGATACTTCCGATGATAATTTTCTTCTGCTTAAAAATCTTCTGCCGGATGATAAGCCTAATCTTTTCGCGGTCGGGGATGACTGGCAGTCGATTTACGGTTTCCGCGATGCGAATATAGATTACATGATACGTCCGCATAAGTATTTCCGCTCGGTATCGAAATATTTTTTGACCGTAAATTACCGTTCGCGCCGCGAGATTATCCGTATTTCAGAGAGAGCAATAAAAAGAAACAAAAACAGAAGCAGAAAAAAAATTAAATCGGCTTCGGGCGCAGGTGGCGAGATTACATTTATGCAGTATTCATCATGGAAGGATGAAATAGAATTGATTAAGCAGATTCTCTCTCGGTCGGTTGCAGGAACAAATTGTGTTTTGTACAGAAACAATTATTACGGAGACAGAATAAAAAAAGAAATCTGTGATTGCGGTGTTTCATTTTCTACGATTCATGGAGCGAAAGGGCTTGAATTCGACAATGTGATTTTATGCGGAGTTGAAGACGGAGTTTTTCCGTGCGCGTTTAATTCGCTTGAGGAAGAGCGCAGACTTCTTTACGTCGCGCTGAGCCGTGCGAAGGAAAAACTCTTTGTTCTATATAAAAAAACCGAAAGCATTGAGCCTCTATTTATCCGCGAGATTACCTGATTTACTATCGTTTGGGTTAAGTCTCGTCATCAGTTTTCCGCAGCATTGCGGAATGGCATCATCTTTTGATATTCTTGATGTTTTTTTGCAGATATCGCATACGTATGTGTAGAATTCCATTTAAGCCCCGCAATAATTATTTGACCTTAATAAGAACATTTCTACATTGATTAATTTACAGAAATAAATCAATAAGTTTTTAAAGGTGCGAATGAATTCTAAAGTTATGTTTGTTTGTCTTGGTAATATCTGCCGTTCTCCGATGGCTGAAGCTGTGTTTAATCATATTGCTGCAGAAAAAGGAATATCAGATTCTGTTATAGCCGCGTCAAGCGGAACAGCCGGATATCATGAAGGCGGAAATGCCGATTCTAGAACTATTAAAACGCTGCGTTCTCACGGGGTTCCTATAAATCATTCCGCGCATAAAATTACAAAAGCGGATATCGCCGGATATGATTTGATCTTCGCGATGGATTCCGAAAATCTTCATAATATTGAAAGACTTGCGGGCGGAGCGGATAAAAAGATTATGCTTTTCCGTAAGTATGACCCGAAAGGTCCGGGTGATGTGCCAGATCCGTATTACGGAAATGAAGCCGATTTCGAGATTGTTTTTGAGATGTGTTTGCGAACCTGTGAAAAAATAATAGAATATATAATGAAGGAAAATGCATAATATCCGTCCGGCTGTTAAGGATATTTTCGGTCAATCGGCCGAAGTAAAATCGATTACGTCCGTTTCAGGCGGTTCGATAAGCGAATCATTTCTCGCAGAAATAAATGACGGTAAAAGCGTATTTATTAAAAAGAATGAGCTGAGTCCTGAAGGTTTATTCAAATGCGAAAGCAATGGACTTGCAGCTCTTGGTTCTTTCGGGGCAAGAGTTCCTGATGTTTATAAAGTTTTTACAGCAGAAGGATATCAATATATAATCATGCGGTATATTGAAAGAACTTCTCCGTCAAAATCATCCGATTATAATTTCGGAAGGGAACTGGGTGAACTTCACAGGAAGGATGCCGGCAATAAATATGGTTTTTCTGAGAATAATTATATCGGAGCAAACCGTCAGTTGAATGATTATTCAGCTTCATGGGTTTCGTTTTTCGCTGAAATGAGGCTCGGTCATCAGCTGAAGTTTGCAGTAAAAAAAAAATATTTTGATGATCATGAGGCGGATGTATTTTCCAAGCTCATTGATAAGCTCGGCGATATTATTCCTGAAGATAAACCTTCACTTGTTCACGGTGATCTTTGGGGCGGCAATTATATCAATTCCGCCGAGGGATGTTATCTCATAGATCCTGCGGTTTATATCGGATCGAGGGAAGCCGATATCGCGATGACTGAACTTTTCGGCGGTTTCTCAAATGAATTTTACTGCGGTTATAATGACGTCTATCCGCTGGATAAAGGATACCGTGAAAGAAGGGATCTTTATAATTTATACCATGTCCTCAATCATCTTAATCTTTTCGGTTTGTCATATAAAAATCAGGCTTTGAGTATAGCGAAAAAATATGTTATCTAATTAACTCTTGATATTTCGGAAAGAACATTCTTTAAATAAGTTTTGTCATCGTAGTCGAGATTGGGAGTTAATTCTTTCAGAAAATTTTCAGCCTTTGTGATGTCAGAAAGAATTAAAGAATCATAGGCGGTTTTTCTTACCTGCGGATTTTTATCTGATGTAAATGCTGCAATCTTATCAAAGAGTTCAGGGTTTCGCATATTGCCGAGATGTTCTATCGCTATCTGGCGTATAGCGGGATTATCATTTCCGGCAAGAAGAGTCATTAAACTGAAAATTTCATCATCGTCAATTTCACTCAAAACTTCAGCCGCAAGAAGGGCAGCCGAATTGTTTTTTTCAAGAAGGCGTTTCATGTGAGGGATTATTGTTTTTCCCATGCCTATCAATGTGTTCTCGATACTTGTAAGATAGAAAAGAGATATTCCTGAATCGATGCTGGTTTCTATAATCGACATTATTGCCGATATGTATTTGTCGCAGTCTGTAAGTATCGCACCTGATGCGGCGTTTCTTACATTTGAATCAGAATCGTTAAGCAAAGAAACTATTCTTGCTCTATCAATATTTTCAAATGAAGAATACATTCTGCATGCGAACATGCGTATTTCCTCGTCCGGTGACGAAAGCGCAGATTCAATCAGCGACAGCATAATTTTATTAGTTGCTGAAAAAGAAAGCGCATCCAGCTTCGCGCGCTTGTCAAGTGAAGGGTAAAGTTTTTTTATTGTGTTTTCGAATAAGGATTTGTCTTCGAACGCTTCTTCGAATCTTCCGGTTAAAATCATTGCAGACATGTATTCGTCGTCATTCATCGGTATTGATGAAGAAAGAAGTATTTCTGCTGCAGCCCTTCTGAAAAACATTCCCTCATCGTTCAATAGAATATCCTTGAGAACAGGAGTCGCTTTAAGTTTGTCGATTTTAATCATCGCACTCATGGCATTTAACCGTGACGGATGAAAGCGGTTTCGTGAAGTTTTTGAAACAAGCGGAAATGCCGAAGAATATTTTATATCACCGAAAAAAGAAATTATGTCATCCGTATCAAGAGGAACATCAAGAATAAAAAGAAAATCTCCGCTTGTTGTATTATGAGGCAGAATCGGAATGAAAAAATGAATATCTTTTGCAATCGCTGATAGGTATTTTTTAAGAGCTGAAATAATTACATCCTGAAAAGATGAAAGAGAATGAACGATTTCGCGTTTCTGGTCTACGGAAATATTCTGTTTGGCGGTGAAAATTTCGATTAAGGCACATGCGGCTTCAAATGATCCGGTTTGTGAAATTCTGCGGCAGGCGTTAGAAAAAGCGTTTTTTCTACGCCCTAGCGCCGCAGATTTATAATAATTAATTTTAAGCAATTCGAACAATCAATCTCCTATGTCGAATATTCCGCGTTGATTTTTACGTAATCAACCGAGATATCGCTTGTCAGATACATGAATGAAAAATTTCCTGCATTTAATTCAACCGTAACTCTGAATTCCTTTTTCTTCATAACGGATTCGAGATCTTTTTTGTCGAAATTAAGAGGCGCTCCGTTTTTGAATATCATCATATCATCAAAGCTGATCGACATTTTCTGAGGATCAAATTCTGCTCCAGAATAACCTGCTGCGCAGGCGACTCTTCCCCAGTTGGGATCACTTCCGAAAAATGCAGTCTTGACTAGAAGAGATTCTGCGATTTCTTTCGCGCATTTTTTCGCATCTGCTGCAGTCTTCGCTCCGTTAACGAGAATCTCAACGCATTTTGTAGCACCTTCTCCGTCTGTTACGAGCTGTTTTGAAATATCGAAAAGAACTGCGTAAAGTGCTTTTTCAAATTCCACGAGGTCTTCATTTTTGAGATTATCTTCAGAAAACGGAGAAAGTATTATCGCAGTATCATTGGTTGACATGTCTCCGTCGATTGTGATAGCGTTGACGGTTTTGTCTATGGTCTCTGAAAAAATTCTGTCGAGATCATTTTTTGCGATCGGTGCGTCGGTTACTGAAAAGCAAAGAAGCGTCGCCATGTTCGGAGCGATCATTCCGGCGCCTTTTGCGGTAGACGCGATCTTAAAGCTCCCTTTTGATGTTTCAAAACTGTAACAGCAGAATTTAGGCACTGTGTCTGTTGTCATAATCGCTTTAGGAATTTCTTTTCCGTTTTCAGGCGAAAGTGCGGCAGTCAGCGAATTGATCTTTGCTGATATCTTTTCGTAAGGCAGCTGAACGCCAATGATGCCTGTTGAACAGTTGAGAATGGAATTTTCACGAGCTTCGATTGCGCGCGCTGTTTCGGCAGTGAGTTTAACTGCGGTTTCGTATCCATGGTCTCCGGTACAGGCATTCGCGTTTGTAGAATTGATTAGAATTCCTTTGATCTTGTTGTCCTTTCTTTCGCGGCAAAGTTTTACAGGAGCTGCGAAAACTTTGTTAGTTGTAGTTACAACTGCGGCGTTGCAGTCTTTG
>JAKQQL010000117.1:0-2431 GCA_029564175.1 Candidatus Cloacimonadota bacterium | reverse complement strand
GATTCTTTTACAAATGAGGCATATTCTTTTGTCAGTTTGATATTAGTTTTCCATTTTCCCTGCGCCCAGGAAGATACACCTTCATAATCATAATGAATCATAATATCCTTAACTGAGTTATCTTTACACCAAACTATAACTTTTTTGGCAGCCTCAATTTCTCCTGCAACCTGGCGGTGTGATCCGTCAGAATCAACATAGCCTGATTCTTGATGTATAACATCATTTTCATTTACTATTACGAAACCGTAGCCGGTATTTCCATTAATAAATGATCCATCGACATAAGCTTTATACATCAGATCCGGACCCCTTTAACTTCGATGCAAAATCAATTATTCTGTCTGTTCTTTTTTCTGCATCAATTTTTGTATCTCCAAGATAATCTGATGCAAGTTTAAACTGCTCAATAAAGCTTTCCCTGTTTTTGCTGATTACTGATTCTAAAAGTTCCTGAGACGTTTTAATATAGGTCTCAAGAATCTCAGGTACTTTAGGATTAGATATGGCAATATCAGCATATAATTCAGGATTCTGGTTTAAAATTCTCTCAGCGAAATCTACTCTCATCCGGTAAACAGGAGAGGCGAATTTTTCAATTTCTTCAGGGACAGCATTCATTTTTCTCATTGTATTAACTAAAGTAATAGAAGTAAAATGAATAAGGCCTTGTACAATTGCCATTACTTCGTCATGTTTTTCCGGGGTCGTAATTTCAATTAAAGCACCTGCTTGTTTAAACATTGCTGTAATTTCGGGAATCCATTTATTCCCACGCGCAGGAGTAAGAACAATTACCTGATTCTGAAGATTATTTACTGAGGGACCGAAAACCGGGTGACAGCCGATTACTTCACAGGTTGAATTTTCAAGCATTGCGTCAACTTCCCTTTTTTTCAGGGAAGTAAAATCCATCAGCAATGAATCTTTATTTACAAGAGGTGCTATGCGACTTATAACTTCAATGGTGTGATTAATTGGTACCGTTATAATTACTATATCATTTGTCCGGGCACATTCTTCCGGAGTAACAGCCGTATGTCTGGACGTTACTGTTACGGTATGACCCATTGATTTAAAAACGCCGGAAAAAAGAGACCCCATGCCTCCAGTTCCGCCGATTATTCCAATTTTTCGGTGCATTCAATTACCTTTGACTATAATAATTACGATTTATGCCTTTGCAATAATCACAATTTCTTAAAATCCTGTAAACAAATTTCTTTTTATGTTTTTTTTGAAATTTACTTTACAGAGTTTAAAAGTAAAATAGTCTGGACGTAGTGGTGTTATATGGAACTCGGCAGTATCTTCAAACCTGAAAACGTTCTGTTTCTTACAAGTAATGAAAAGCAAGTTGCAATCAAAGAAATGATTTCTCACCTTGAATCACAGAAAAAAATCAATTCAACTCCCCGTTATTACGCACAGGTGATTCACCGGGAATCACTCGAAAATACAGGCATCGGCAATGGTTTTGCTATTCCTCATGCAAGAACTGATTCAGTTAACGAATTAAATTTTGTTTTCGGAATTTCCTCAGAAGGGATCAATTATTCCAGTTATGACAATAAAAACGTAAAATACCTTCTTCTTTGCATTTTTCCGACATCGATGAGTACCGAATATCTTTTTCTTGTCAGTATGATTGCAAAAATATTTTCGGTTAAAAAAAACCGTGATGAGCTTGATGGCGCAAAATCAAGTGAGGAAGTTTATTCAATACTCAAAAAGCATTCCGAAAATTATTATGATAATATTGATTCAAATAAACCCGTTCAAATGGATCATTCAGCAAATCTAGCAGGAGTACCTACTTCCGATCTTGAACTGTTAATCAGACTTGACCGGTTAAACCGTTTATACGATGAAACAAAGAGTCCGGAAATACATTCTAAGATTGAATCACTTTGCGGACTAATTGACAAACGCTCTTTTGCATATTATGAAAAAATGCGCAGCAAATGTTCTGAACCTTTTGCGATAGTCGAAAAGAATACATGTTCGGGATGCCACATGAATATTCCGCCTATAGAAATAAATGAAATAATGGAAAGAAACAAGATTTCCATTTGCTCATATTGCGGTCGATTTTTGATTATTTTATAAGAATTTTCTGAATCTGTACGAAAGCCACTGTAAGACGAAGTGTAAAACTGATCTTCTCTCGTAATGCTCCAGAGTCATCTGTTTGGATTTAGAAATATCGCTCTTAAAGATTTCTTTCATATGTTTTCCGAATTCCTGATCGAGAATGACTGCATTTATCTCAAGATTGTAATTAACGCTTCTGCGGTCAAGATTCGCAGATCCGATAGTTGACCAGATTCCGTCAATTACCGCTGTTTTAGCATGAAGAACAGAATGATCGTACTCATAGATTTTAACTCCATTCTTCAAAAACCTTTTATATAGATACATCCCTGCATAT
>JAKQQL010000113.1:0-2625 GCA_029564175.1 Candidatus Cloacimonadota bacterium | reverse complement strand
CTATTGATCTTTATGCGGCATAAATATTTTTTCTATTATATATAATAATTATTGACATACATATATTTTTAAATATATTTTTGTAACCTGAGTCGATTCCGCCATACAGAAAGAGTATGGGTATTCTATTTTTAAATTTATAAATATGAGTAAGATTCAAATACATATCGTTAACATAATTTCAGTGATTGTTTTTTCATTCATTGCCGCACAGGTGGTTAATCAAACTATAAAGATATTTATTAAACCACCTGATTTCAAAAACTATGTCCATACACGGTATAATCCTGTTACTACTCCAGTAAAAAGTTTTTCTGAATATCAATCGATGCTGGATTCTAATTTTTTTAAAATAGCCATGGCCGATAGTTCCGGTAATTCAGTAGTCAGCAGCGAAATAAATGAACTTGTTGTATTGGGTACTATTTCTGGACCAGCTACTATTGCACGTGCTTTAATAAAAAGACAATCAGAACCATCAGCTCAGATTTACAAAATTGGCATGGACATTTACGGCTTTACATTAGTTAAAATTGATAATGCAAAAGTTTATTTAAAAAAGGATGGCAAGATTGAGATTATTGATATGTTTTCTAAAGAAAAACCTCAGGAGGCATTATCTTCACAGCAAACAATGCAACAAGGTACAACTTCTGCAAACAGAGTTGTCAAATCAATAAGTAAAGCTGAAATTCAACAAAAAGTGCTAAACAATCTTGACAATGCTTTAAATGGTGTTAGAGCTGGTCCATACAGAGTTGGGGGTAAAATAGAAGGTTTTAAACTATTTTCAGTAGCTCCATTTAATATATTGTATTCAATGGGAGCACGTAGTGGTGATATAGTAAAAAGAATAAATGGACAACCAATCGATAGCACCGAAAAATTAATGAAAATGTGGGAAACCCTTAAAACTGACACGCGCTTCGTCATTGAATTGGAACGTTCAGGCAAGATGATAACGTATGATTTAAATATTTCAGAGTAATCATACTAACAATATAAAAAGATTGGTGATTCAATGCTAAACAAAAAATTTCGCATTTATAAATATTTCCTGTGTTCAGCACTTGTTATGATTTTTTTCACAATAATTTATGCACAACAGGAAAATGTAACCCAGGATAAACCTGTTGATTCGCAAAAACAAGCTGAAATTATTCCTAAAGCTGTTGAGGTAAATCCTCAAAATCAAGAAACTGTTTCTCAAAATGAACAAAGGGATGTAACGCAAAAACCAGAAATAAAAATTGAAAAATTTAAAGGCAAAAAAAAAGATGAGGAAAAATATTTTACACTCAATTTTAAAGATGTTGAACTTGCCGAATTTTTAAGCGTGATGAGTCAGCTTATAGGTAAAAACATAGCTCTTGATGAAAGGGTCCGTGGTAAAATAACTATCTCTTCAGTTAAAAAAATTCCAGTTAAAGATGCCTATGATATTATGAAAGCTATACTGGAATTAAAAGGATTTGCAGTGGTAGAATCAGAAAATTTAATTAAAATTATACCCATAAAAGATGCAATCAAAAAAAATGTTGAAGTTATTATTGATACTACAAAAAAACAAGTTATTCCATCTGATGATCAAACTATAACCTATTTACAAGAGATTAAGAATGCTGATGCCGAACAGATTGCCAATGCATTGCGAGCTTTAAAATCCCCTAACACCGATATCATTGTTTATCGAGATTTAAACATCATAATTTATAGTGGCACTGCATCAGAGATAAACGGGTTAATAAAAATAGCCAGTGCTCTTGATAAAAGAATTGCCGAAGTTGATATGGATAAAGCAATTAAAGGTGATATCCATGTTGTTCATTTAGAAAACGCTGATGCAGAAAAATTAGCAGCAGTTTTATCAAGAATACCTTTTGCTGAATACGCTGCAATTAGCGTTGGGGAAACACAAACACCACAAACAGTTGAAGCTATAAAGAAAGCACAGCAAACAGCACAGTCAAAATCATCTATAACTGACAAACAAAAGCTTTCAATCATAGCTAACAAAGAAACCAACTCCCTTATCATTACGGCAAAACCTGAAGAATTTAAAATGATAAAAAATATTATTGATCAGCTTGATATTGTTCGTGAACAGGTACTGATAGAAGCTTTGATAATTGAAGTTGTAGCCGATAGTGGCTGGGGATTTGGTATAGACTGGATGATAGGCGACCAGAGTGGCACCCATCTTTATGGCGGTTCATCCATACAGGGAACTCCACCATCATATACAATGCCATCGGGAATGACTGGTAAAGAAACAGCTGTACCATTATCAACAGGCTTCCAGATTGGATATTTATCTGATAAATCAATGTTAGGATTTGCACTTCTAAATGCAACAGGTGCAGAAAAACATTACAATATACTATCGACCCCTCAAATTTTAACTACCGATAATCAGGAAGCAGAAATAAATGTAGGAGAAGAAATACCCGTTCCCACAAATAACAGGATTAGCGACACGGGTGTTCAGTTTTATACCTATGAATACAAATCGGTAGGTGTGAAATTGAAAATTACTCCTCACATAACATCCGAAAACAGCATAACTCTGGATTTGTATCAGGAGGTAAATTCAGTACTTGGACAAACAACAGTACTGGAATCTGG
>JAKQQL010000106.1:0-11904 GCA_029564175.1 Candidatus Cloacimonadota bacterium | reverse complement strand
GTCTAAATTTTGGATAGACCTCCAAAAAGAGAGTAAAAAGCATCAAAAAAGTTCAAAAACTGGCCAAAAAACGCCGAATATGAGTAGGTAATGATATTATACCACCTTTGTTTTTTTTATAATGACTAATTCAAAGCCCTCTAATCGTAAATCCATCAATGTTTTTTTTGTAACTACTCAAGTATGGGTTAATATTTTAAAAAACGGTAATAAATGCTGTGCAATAAATGATAAATTTAAAGCAGCTGTAGGGATTTGCGAAGCGAAGCGTCGTAAATCTGCTTAGAATACCTGTATGATACACAGATCAAGGTAGTTTTTCTTTTGTTTTTCGGATGTACGGCACTCCGCAAGCTCCGTTTCGCACATCCCTACGGACCGTTTTGACATTTTACAGATGCATATTTACTGTGTAACCAAATACCTGAATAGTTACCCTTCTGTTCAAAAAAATATTCTTTTAAAAAACTTGACTTAATGAGCTAAAAATACTATGATTACTTTAAGATTAAGATGAAAAGAGTAGATATGTTTCAAAAACAAGCTTCACTAAACTTAATACCAGGAACAGAACCGGAAATGAACTCCCCATATTTCTGGTTAAGCAGACTGGATCATATAGACGAAACTATTTTAACAGATGAAGATATTCGGCAGCTGAATGACTCTTCTCTGCTTCGTAAGCTGATCAATAACGTTAATGAACCACTCAGGCAATTAAGCTCATTACACAGGCTGATTGATCAGTGTAAAGAAAGTGTTCAGGAATATCAGGAAATGTTTATGAAAAAGGAGCTTCATCTGCTTAATGGTAAACGTTTAACGGTTGAGCGGATAATGCCCTATTTTAACTATGTGGTCTGGTACAAAAAGCCAGTTTTTGCAATGCTTTGTCATCATTCAGATGAAAGACTTCTACCTATTGCTGATGTATGGATGGAAAAACCAGATGATTTTGAATTTGATTTCTTACAAAATAATGCCCTTGATTTCGGTACTTTATGTTGGATATGTGCTGAAACGCCTGATAATCGCTGGGTATTACAAATTAATCAGTCCACATGTGGCTGGATTTTGAAAGAAAATATCGCTGTATTGGAGAATGATGCCCATGTTATTCAAGAAAAACAATTAACTGTTATCAGCGCTTATGCGCCATTATTTGCCGATAGTGACTGTACTCGTTTCACCGGAACTGTCCGAATGGGTGCCAGTCTTTATTTTCGAGATGAAAGTGCCAGTGCTTATGGTATTTTTGATCCTTCGAATTCGACAGGAATTTCTTATATCTTAAAAAAGGATGTTTGTCATGGGTATTTGACCTGTACATTGAGAAACATTTTTGAGCAGGCTTTTAAATTTCTGCATTTGCCTTATGGTTGGGGAGATAGCCATCAATTCATTGATTGTTCGAAATTTTTACAGTTAACTTTTGCCACTTTTGGTATTTTTTTGCCTCGAAATGGGATCACTCAGGGTAAGGCAGGGCATACACTCTATCATTCAGAGACACCATTAGCCGAAACAGAAAGCATGGAAACCTGGCTTATCAGAAAAACGTTGCCTGGCATTTCTTTCTTACGCTTTCCAGGGCACATCATGCTTTACATAGGTCATTACAAAGAAAAAGCCTATGTCTTGCATTGTTTGTATAAATATTTGGAACAAGAAGGAGATGATACGATCATTCGTGTCGTCAACAGGATGGTTGTAACAGATTTATATCCTGGAGAAACTTCGAATGCGGGTTCTTTTTTAAAACGTCTTTCACAAGTAAATTGTTTAAAAATGACTAAGGATATGTAAGTCACAATGTCGCAACATCAGCTAATTTAAAGAATTGTGAAGAAAAATTTACAGGTGAATCATGAATAAATACTTGACGAAAAAGCCTGATTTAAATCTTTTGATTATGCATATATCAATTTGTTATAAGCCATGATTCATTAAGGGCTGTAATAAATGCCCCATGGATCTGAAATTCGTGGAAAAACCCAAAAAGCCTATATGCAAGAAAAATATAAAAAAGATGAATGAAAGGGACTCAATGAAGTACGACATTAGCAAAGTCAGAAATATCGGTATCAGTGCGCATATCGACTCAGGAAAAACTACGCTGACAGAAAGAATTCTGTTTTATACGAATAAAATCCATGCGATTCATGAAGTTCGCGGTAAAGATGGCGTAGGTGCCACCATGGACTCTATGGAGCTTGAAAAAGAACGTGGTATTACTATCAGTTCTGCTTCTACAAATGTTGAATGGAATGATACAACAATTAATATTATTGATACACCTGGTCACGTTGACTTCACTATTGAAGTGGAAAATGCGCTTCGCGTGTTAGATGGAGCGATTTTAGTTTTATGTTCAGTAGGTGGTGTTCAGTCTCAGTCTATCACTGTTGACCGCCAGATGAAACGTTATGGTGTACCATGTATTGCATTTGTTAATAAATTAGACCGTACCGGTGCTAATCCATATAAAGTAAAAGATCAGTTAATCGAGAAATTAGGCCGTAATGCTGTTTTAGCTCAGATGCCGATTGGTCTTGAAGATAAATTTGAAGGGATTGTTGATCTGATTCAGATGAAGGCTTATTATTATGAAGGTCCTTCAGGTACTGAAATTCGTGTAGAAGAAATCCCTGCTCACATGCTTGAAGAAGCGAAAACCCTTCGTGAAGAGCTTGAAGACAAAGCGTCTATGTTTTCTGATGAATTAATGGAAGCTTTCCTTGAAGGTAATGTCAGCAATGATATGTTGGTTACTGCGATTCGTAATGGTGTGCTGGCAACCGAGCTTACCCCTGTATTCATGGGTTCTGCTTATAAAAATAAAGGTGTTCAGACGCTTCTTGATGCCGTTTTAGCTTATTTACCTGCTCCAACTGACCGTAAAAACGTTGCTTATGATCTTGATCATAAAGAAGTGGAAGTGCCTTTAACTTCTGATCCTAATGCTGAAACAGTTGCGATGGCTTTCAAACTGGACAATCAGGTTTATGGTCAGCTGACTTATGTTCGTATTTATCAGGGTAAAATCAGAAAAGGTTCAGATCTTTACAATGTTTCTCAGAAAAAACGTTTTAAAGTCGGTCGTTTGATTCGTATGCACGCTAGCTCAATGGAGGATATTGAAGAAGCTTATGCAGGTGATATTATCGCCTTATTTGGTATTGAATGCTCACTGGGAGATACTTTTGTCTCTGGAGATATCAACTATTCTTTAAAATCTATGTTTGTGCCTGAACCGATTATTTCTCTGGCTATTACTGCCAAAGACAAGAAGTCTCAGGATAATATGAGTAAAGCACTCAACCGCTTCGTCAAAGAAGATCCTACTTTCAAAATGTATGTAGATGAAGAATCCAACGAAACCATTATCAGAGGTATGGGTGAGCTTCACCTGGATGTCTATATTGAACGTATGAAACGTGAATATAAAGTCGAACTGGAAGTCGGTATGCCTCAGGTTTCTTACCGTGAGACCATTACTGAATCTGTTAAATTTGATTATACTCATAAGAAACAGTCTGGTGGTCGTGGTCAGTATGCACGTGTGGCTGGTATTCTGGAACTTTCTGGATCTGATGACAATGAATTTGTAGATGATATCAAAGGCGGTGTAATCCCTGGTACTTTCATGCCTGCAACAGAAAAAGGCTTTAACGCATGCCTTGATAAAGGCTCTTTGATTGGTTTCCCTGTGGTTGGCGTTAAAATGACGATCAATGACGGTAACTTCCATCCGGTTGACTCTTCAAACCTGGCTTTTGAATTAGCTTCTATCCAGGCTTTTAAAGAATCTTACCGTAAAGCAAAACCAAGAATTCTTGAACCAATCATGAAACTCAACATTGAAATGCCATCTGAATTCCGTGGAACAGTTATGGGTAGTGTAAACCAAAGACGTGGTGTTGTACTTGATACTACTGTTGATGGTGCTTTTACACAAATCGATGCGACAATTCCATTGTCTGAAGTCTTCGGATATGCAACTGTTCTTCGTTCATTAACTCAGGGTAAATCAGAATTTACACTGGAATTCCTTAAATATGAAAAAGTACCTAAAAACATTGAAGAACAAATCATTAAAGATTTAAACGCTAAAAACAAAGATTAATTCAGGGAAAAATAAATCTAAAAAAAGGCGATCACTTGTGATTGCCTTTTTTACTTTTGTTCTTCAAATGGCAAATATTTTTACAAAAATTTTGAAAAAATATATCTTCATTTTCTTATTCTTTCCTTTTCCTTCCCTTATCCTTTCCTTTTAAAAAATGAAATGCCTATCAATAAAACAATGTAATGGTAATCTGCTCTTACTCAACCTGAAAACATCTAAATCAAATCTTAAAGCACAAAAAAATGCTACAAGCCTGTACTGAAAGCTTCCAGCTAAACAACCAGGTTGGTTGTTCTACAACCGTACTGTAAGCTTCCAGCTTGCAGAAAAGACTACAAGCAAGATGCTTTTAGTACCGGTTTTTTCGGTTGTAAGGCCGAATTTTATTACCACGAAAAGGCACTAAATACACTAAAATAGTATTGAGTACGACCATCCTGTTAGGGGAAATTAAAATCATTCATAATTCATAATTCATCATTAAACATCCCTCCCTACGGACAGTTTTGGCTTTTTTTTGATAATGACATTTTGTAGATACCCAATTATTGTGTGAACGAGTACCTGGGTAGTTACTTTGCATAAAAACTTAATATTTTGCAATTCAGAACTCTTAATTAATCCCTAAATGCTTATCTGTCAATCTCTCTTCATTTTACTTGACATGAACGCCCTTGTAAAAAAATATGCTAAGTGAGTTAATAATTGTAGAATAGAGGTAATTATGTTTTTAGCTGAACAACATTTAGATAAAGCCAAAGAAATTGTGCTTAAACACCGTAAAAAAAGATCCTGTAAAAAATGCTATGACAGAGGATATATCGGCACTTCCCCTGAGAATACACTGGTTGTTTGTGAAAAATGTGTTGACGTGGAAAAAGCCATGGAAGAATGGAAAGAATATGTTAAAACCGATCCTCAGTTAATGGAAGATTTTAAAGATTTATTTGAAGAAGAAACTAAAGAAGCTGAATCAACAGAAGAAACTCCTGCTGAAAATAAAGAAGCAGAATAATCGTACTACGATTTAAGGGGCGTATATTATGTATAAATCAATCGACTTAAAAGAAAAAGCATCCGATTTTGAGAAAAAGGTTGCAGAATACTGGCAGGATAAACAAATCCCTGATAAAAGCATCACCAATCGTGAAGGCGCTCAAAAATTTGTCTTTTTTGAAGGGCCTCCAACTGCTAATGGTAAACCTGGTATTCACCATGTGATTGCCCGTTCTATCAAAGATACGGTATGCCGTTACAAAACCATGCGTGGCTATCAGGTCAAGCGTAAAGCCGGTTGGGATACTCACGGTCTCCCTGTTGAAATTGAAGTGGAAAAAAAATTAGGCTTGCACAACAAAAAAGAAGTGGAAGAATACGGAATTGAAAAATTCTGTGTGGCTTGCCGCGAATCTGTCTTTTCTTATGAAAAAGAATGGCAGAATATGACCAAAACCATGGGTTACTGGATTGACTTAAAAAATCCATATATCACTCTGGATAATAATTATATCGAGTCTGTTTGGTGGATTTTACGCCAGTTTTTTGATAAAAACCTGATTTATAAAGGACACAAAATCGTTCCTTACTGCCCAAGTTGTGGTACTCCGCTCTCTTCTCATGAAGTGGCTCAGGGTTATGAAGACGTGGAAGATCCTTCTGTATTTGTTAAATTTAAATTAATTGACAATGAAAATACCTATTTTCTTGCCTGGACCACTACGCCTTGGACATTGATTTCTAACGTAGCGTTGGTCGTTAATCCGGATGAAAAATATGTAAAAGTTCGTTTGGTTAAAGAAGAAAAAGAAGAATTTCTCATTTTGGCTAAAGCCAGATTAGCTGTTTTGGATGATGAATATGAAATCGTTCAGGAAATGCCTGGTATTGATCTGGAATATCAGAAATATGAACCGCTCTTTACTTACGTAACACCTGATAAGCCAGCCTATTACGTGGCTTGCGGTGATTATGTATCTATGGAAGATGGTACGGGTATCGTTCATACAGCGCCTGCATTTGGTCAGGATGACTATATGATCGGTATGAAATACAATCTGCCATTTATCCAACCTGTTGATGATGCGGGTAAATTTACTGAAGAAGTAACAGATTATAAAGGACTTTTTGTTAAAGAAGCTGATAAATCTATTATCCGTGCCCTGAAAGACAGTGGTCATCTGTATAAAAGATCTCAGATTATCCACTCTTATCCTTTCTGCTGGCGCTGTAAAAGCCCATTGATCTACTATGCGCGCTCTACCTGGTATATCAGAACCAGTGAATATAAAAATCAGATGATTCATAATAATCAGCAGGTAAACTGGTATCCTCAGTTTGTGGGTGAAAAACGCTTTGGCGAATGGCTGGACAATAATGTGGACTGGGCGCTTTCCCGTGACAGATTCTGGGGAACTCCGCTGAATATCTGGAAATGTGAAGACTGTAATGAAATGGTCAGCATCGGTTCGATTGAAGAACTGCGTCAGCGTGGTAAAATGGAAGATGGCTCTGACGTGCCTGAAAATATTGAATTACACAGACCATTTATTGATAAAATTAAAATTCCTTGCCCAAAATGCCAGAAAGATACATATCGTACACCTGAAGTTATTGACTGCTGGTTTGACAGTGGTTCAATGCCTTTTGCACAATGGCATTATCCATTTGAAAATAAAGACATCTTTGAGAGCGAACTCTTCCCTGCTGACTTTATCAGTGAAGGTATTGATCAGACCCGTGGCTGGTTCTATACTTTATTGGCAATCTCAACCATTTTACGTGGCGAAAGCCCTTACAAAAACGTACTGGTTAATGATCTGATCTTAGATAAGAATGGTCAGAAAATGTCTAAAACCAGAGGCAATTCTGTTGATCCGATGGAAATCATGGATAAATACGGTGCAGATGCGGTTCGCTGGTATCTTTTACATGTCAGCCCTCCATGGACACCTACCAAATTTGATGTCAAAGGTGTTGAAGAAATCTATGGTAAATTTATTGGTACCTTAAAGAATGTGTATTCTTTCTATGTAACCTATGCCAGCATTGATAATTTCCATCCAAAAGATCATGCAGACCATACACAGAGAGAATCTGAGCTGGATCACTGGATTTATTCCAAATTAAACAGCCTGATCGCTACTGTAGTTGATAATAATGAAAAATATGACTTTACACGCAGTCTAAGAGCTATTCAGAAATTCGTTCTTGATGATCTGAGCAACTGGTATGTTCGCCGTTCCCGTCACAGATACTGGGCAATGGAACTCACCAACGATAAGATTGAAGCGTATCTGACACTCTTTGAAGTGATGATCAGTCTGTCAAAACTCATAGCACCATTTGCGCCTTATATCGCTGATGCGATTTATACCGGTTTGAGATCTGCTGAAGGTCTTGATAATCTGAGTGTTCATCTCGAAGAATACCCTGTTTGTGATCAGTCTAAAATCAATACTAAACTCGAAAAAGAAATGGACTTAGTGGTTGATTTCGTTACCATGGGTCGTGCGGCACGTAATCAGGTACAGATCAAGGTTCGTCAGACTTTGAGCGCTCTTTATCTGCCTAAAAAACATACTGAGCTGGTACAGAGAATGAGAGATCTGATTATCGAAGAAATCAATGTCAAAGAGCTTTTATTCCTCGATGAAGATAACGATGTGGTGAAATGGCAGGCAAAGTTAAACTTCAAAACAGCCGGTCCAAAATATGGTAAAGACGTACAGATTATTTCCAAAGCGCTGGAAAATATCGCTGTCAATGAGATATTATCTGCATTTGAAGGTAACAAACCTTATATTCTCAAGCTCAACGATCAGGAATATGAAATCGCTTCTGAAGACCTGATGATCTCAATCGCTCCAGTACAGGGTTTTGCGTTTGAAAACAACCGTCAGAATTATGTGGCACTGGATGTCAATATGACCCCTGAACTGATTTTAGAAGGTCATGCGCGTGAAGTGGTCAACAAAATCCAGTTTACCCGTAAGGAAATGAAGTTTGAGATCATGGACAGAATCCGTGTTCATTACTTCTGTCCTGAAGAAGTCTGCAATGCCCTGAAAATTTATCAGGATTATATCAAGAGTGAAACACTTAGCAATGAAATCCTCAGGACAGATAATATCACTGAAGATATGAAAGAATGGGATATCAACGGACATAAGTTCTTCCTCAAAATCGAAAAAATATAAAGCATACATCATTTAATGTATAGACGGCTATCATGGCTGTTTGCAATAATAGTAGCGCAAGCTGATCGCTTGCGCTACCGTTTTATCAATTCACAATATCTACAAAAGGTCCTGTGAGTATCATACATGTACATAGATTTTAACTGATCTGTGAAGAGGATTCTTCTATTCCTTTATTTACACAAACAAATCAATTGGAACGTTTATTGCGATATTAGATTCATGCCAAAAAATATAGGGGAGGATTCTATGAAGAAATCAGGAATCTTGTTAGCACTGTTATTTTGTATGTCTTTTTTAATGGCGATGAATGTCTGGGATGCACCGGCAAAAGTGTATGAAAGCTCATTCATCAGAAGTAACCAAGCCAGTGTGGAAATGCCGAACGGTATTGTCTATGTATGGAGTGAAAGTCGAAATGAAGTGAGAAAACTGTATGCCCAATATTTCAATGAAAATGGTCAGAAACTCTGGGCTGACACAGGTCTTCTCTTGGCTGAAAGTTCACAGCATCAATCCAACCCTTCGATTATCAAAGCGGATGATAACTCAGTGATCATCGCCTGGGCAGGGTATAGCATGCAAAGTAATCGGACCTACTATATGCAAAAGCTTGATATGAACGGGCAGTTACTTTGGGGTAATACTGGTATCGAACTGCCGGAGCAAAGTAATGAGTATGCTCAAGCAAAAATCTTCTCTGACAATATGGGAGGAGCAATCTATTTATCTGATGGAAACGATGGCATTTATCTTAAGCATATCAGCTATTCAGGCAATCAGATTAGTCAATATAGATTACCTATTACTTCATATTGTTATGATTTAGTCTGTTTGGCAAATGACGGATATTATTTCGCTTATAATGATGGCAGCCATAGTCGTTTGTTAAAGCTCAACTTAAATGGAGAGACTGTATGGGATATTGCTGTGTTTAGCGAGATGTTTACAGGTAACCTATTATTACCTGCTGCCAATGGGAATCTTTTTTATATTGTAAAGACTAATGTCAATACAATTGCCCAAAAGATCAGTCCTCAGGGCGAAATCTTGTGGACAGAGAACAAAGTGCTTCACAGTAATAGATCAATACAACCCAAAATTCAAAAGGATGAAAACCAGTATGTAATGTTGTTTAATGATTATTTAGTATTGGATACTGCAAAATACGATGAGGATTTAAATCTGCTGTGGGGACCAGTAAGCACGGTTTCCAGCAATATTATGAATGTCAGTATCCTGCTTAGTGATAATCACAACATCTACCTGTACTGGATTAGAGATTTTGATTCTATCCCAGACCAAATGTACAATCAGGTCATCAACAGCTCTGGTCAAGCTTTATATGGCAACGAAGGACGTTTTTTGGCTGATTTTACTTCTTACCCAGTCTTAACAGCAAAGAAAGTAGGTAATAAACACAGTCTGATCAATTGTTTGAATGAAGGTAAAATTGATGTACACTTTATGGACACTGTAAACAATCAGCTGGTATCAGAAACACCTGTCAACTTAATACAGGGTCATGGCGGATATGCTGAAGTCATCAAACTGTTTAATTACAATAATCAGCATTATGTATTTTCCTATCGATATAATGATGCAACGGGTTTTCAGCATTTTCTTCAAATATATGATGCAGACGGTGTTGAGGTCTCTCCGGAAAACGGAATTGCTATTTCTCCTTTATCTGATCTTGTTAATTATGGAGATTGTGCAGTTAAGATGGATCCTCAGGGCAATTTCATCTTTTTATGGACCTCAATGCAAGAGGGATTTAAAAGAGTAAAAATACAGAAAATCAATCCTCAGGGTGAACTGCAATATCACCCATTAGGCAGAGAAATATTTTACTCGAATGAGGTGACTGTTGATAATGTGACAATGGAATTAGATATTGCAGAGGATGACTATTACTTCTATATTGCTGTAAGAGAATTCAATAATTACACTGGCTATATCGTTGGACAGAGAGTATTTCAGGGTTATCCTATATGGGAAGGAGAAGGCAGAACCCTCATCAATAAAAGTACTAACGATGAATTTGATCCAAACAATGTTGAATGTAATCTTTTTTATGAAGGCACTAATGACAGACTTTTCTTCTGGAGAGAAGGTTCATTAAATGTAAGTCCTGCCATTCGTTATTTAATGATTGACAGTGAAGGGAATCCAATACAGGGTATCGACCCTCAAGGCGTTTTGTTGTTTGAACTTCCTGAAATGACTTATATAAGTGGATTAAAATTGTTAAAGCTTCAAGATAAGACTTTGGTTTTCTTTTCAAATAACATATCAAATAACATAGATATGTGGAACAGTAAACTATATTATGCAATCATTGACGAAACCGGACAGCTCCTGGTACCTGCTACAGAACTGCTTACACAAGAGGGAATATGGATGTATTCTTTAGAATGGAACGGTAAAGTAATCTTATACTTTGATGATTATTCCAGTAATTTATACAAACTTCAGTATCATCTGACAGAAAACGGTTTAATTGCTGATGCCGGTTTCCCTCAGTTTATCCACAGTAATTTGATTTCAAACTTTAATTATCATTATCCCATATCAATGCATAATCGTACATTATGTCTGATAATAGATTATAGTTCAGTGAATATGACAGTCTTTAACGAGAATGTATTGCCTATGGGAGGTTTGTCAGAAATTGCTTCATCTGATATCAATGAGATTAATGGTATTCAATGCTGTAAAATTGACAATCAATCTGCGCTCCTTGCCTGGAGATATAATTATAATTGTTATGAAGAAGATTTTACACAGGGCTGGAATCTGCAAAAAGTATCCACTACAGACTATACAGAGACTCAGGATATTGTCAGTCAGGAAAGCCGGATCGTGCTAAACCAAAATTATCCGAATCCTTTCAATCCCAGCACAAAGATCAGTTATCAGCTGAAAGATGCCGGAGATACTGAACTGAATATATACAACGTCAAAGGTCAGAAAGTAAAAACACTGGTAAATGAATATCAACCTGCCGGCAATCACGAAATCGTCTGGAATGGTCTTGATAGCAATGGCAATCAGGTCTCATCCGGTATTTACTTCTACAAACTAAGTACTTCACTTTCTACTCAGGTAAAAAAAATGGTCTTAATGAAATAGAACTTTAAATGAAAAAAAGCGGGAGAAATCCCGCTTTTTTATATCTTATAGTTGTAGCGCAAGCAACCTGCTTGCGAATGTAAATTTTTCATGCTTTTCGTAGTGTTTCAAACAGTTTTTTTTTCTCGCAAAGAACGCAAAGTGCGCAAAGAAGAGCTTTTCCCTACAGAAGATAAAACGACTGGTATGTGATAAAATTTCCCTCCAGTGGAGGGATGCCCCTTTGGGGCGGGGTGGTAAGTTCGCTTAGTTGTAGCGCAAGCAACCTGCTTGCGAATGTAAATTTTTCATGCTTTTCGTAGTGATTCAAACAATGTATCACGCAGAGAAGATTGTATCAAAATCAACTGCTCTTGACAGGAATTTTCAATCATTTATCATTCATAATTAAACGTACCACCCCGTCACTTCGTGCCACCCCTCCATCGGAGGGGAATTTAACTC
>JAKQQL010000098.1:0-1695 GCA_029564175.1 Candidatus Cloacimonadota bacterium | reverse complement strand
TTCTTAACGAATACTGCAAACGGCAATTATTATAATAAAAGGTACCGCCGATAGAATAAAGCGACAAATCAGGAGAATATCCGATTGAACAATTTACATTTTTTGCAAGATTAAATGAAAGCTCAAATAGTTTCACCATATGATAATCTTCATAATTCAAATTTGCAATAATTTCTGCACCGGTAAATGGAGCTATGGAAATTCCAGCAGAAAGCATTGAAGGATAAAGTTCTCTACTCTCATCAAACCGCGATATAATTCCTCTCTGAATAATTCCCATACGGATAAAACTCATCGGTCGAACTATCAAACCCGCATTGTAATCATTCAGCCATTTAGAATATTTTCTTCCATAACAATCAAATCCATACCTGAGAAAATCCGTACTGACACCAAAGCCAAGATACTTAAAATTATAATTACTTCCTGCACGTATTTTTGTTTCTGAATAAAAACTGCTTCCAAAAATATTTCCGGATAAATAGCAGTCAGCTCTATCATAAGTTAATCCGGCGTTTAACGAAGAAGCATGCAAAGGCTTAATCCCATATGGTCGGGCGTAAGAAACAGACAAGAAGCTGCGCTTAAGATTAGAAATACATCCCGATTCTTCAGCGAATGATAATGGATTTTCAGCATAAATACATCTTTCACACGGAAAAACAGATGATTGAGGATTATAATCAAATGCTGCAATATTAATCAAAACAAGACATAGAACTACAAGTCTCATTTGTACCTGTTAACAATCATGAGAGTCTTTGAATTTTTTATATTTCCGCCTTTTGCTACCCCGGTGAAACAAAGGATGTATATTCCGCTTCTCAACTTTCTTATAACTGAATGCTCGAGCCTGATTCTAAATATTCCAGGTTGAACATCTTTAAAAAGTTGTGACTCGTATTTCTGAATTCCGTTAGTCGAATAAATTCTGAAACGCAAAGAGCATTGCAAAGATATATTAACAGATATATAATCTTTTCCTGAAAATTCTTCTATCAGATATTTTTCTTTTAAACCTAGGGTAAAAGATTCAGCAGGACTCTTTGAGTATTTATTATCATATCCGGGGGTTGGAGTATCAGTGACAGCAAAATCATTTTTAGAATTTGTATCTTTACCCAATCTAATAATACTTTGGTTCGAAGAAAGACCTTTTAACCCGATATCTACAAACGATTTTTCAACACTAGCTGATTCAGACCAAATACCTGTTGAAACTGCAGAAACAAGATACGACAAAACAGTAGAATTAACCGATTCGTCATATACTGAATATGCCGCAAAATCAATTGCTCCGTTATCAAGATTTGAATCATCATCAAGACCAATAACAGAATCTGTATTCCATGGACTTGTCCCTTTCACATAAACATCAATAACACCATTTTTATTACTGTCTCCGGTATAATCTGTTTCATCAATTCCTTCACAGTACCGCACAACAATATATCTGTCATCATATGGTGTTTCCGGCAGATTTTTCGAACATATTGTAACAGGATCTTCCGAAAGAATTTCCTCACTTCCGTAATAAACAGTAAGAAACAATTTTGAAATATCTTTTGTTTCTAAAATTTCTGAATAAAAAAATATTTCAACCCAATCGCAAGGACTTCCTGCCGTAGAAATTTCTGATATTAAAAGCGCCGATGACGGGCTTCTCTGTGCGATTAACAATAATGATAAAAGAAT
>JAKQQL010000092.1:0-1452 GCA_029564175.1 Candidatus Cloacimonadota bacterium | reverse complement strand
ATGGGATTATTAGCATCAGAAAAGTATTAAAAGACTCTGAATTAGTCGGAATAATCACCAATATGAAGTCATTGCCGACTTTACCTGCTATTTATCTCAAGCTCAGAGAATTATTAAACTCTGACGAATCATCGATTAAAGATATAGCAAATCTGATTTCCGCAGATTTCAGCTTAAGCTCAAAGATTCTTCAGTTAGTTAATTCATCATTTTTTTCCGTGATGAAAAGAATCACTGATATTCATCAGGCAATCAGTCTCTTGGGTTTTGATATCATTAAAGACCTTATTTTGTCAATCCATCTTTTTGAGCAGGTGGATGATGAACTGCTTAAGCAATTTAAATTAAATGAGTTATGGATTCATTCAGTTTCAGTTGCAGCCATTGCTAAATATATTGCTTTGGATTCAGGTTTTAATAATGAGCAGGCCGAAGCCTGTTTTATTGCCGGATTGTTACATGATATTGGTCGTTTAATATTGGTGAAACAGATGCCGCATTCATATGCATTATCAATCGAAAAAGCCCGTAATGAACAAATCTCTATCTCAGAAGCAGAGTATTTTTATTATGGTGTCAGTCATTCTGAAATAGTTGCTTACTTAACAAGTATTTGGGGCTTTTCACATCAAATAGTGAATGCTTGTTTTTTACACCACAATCCAACTCTTTATAATGACCGAAGTTTATCTATAACAGTGATTATTTATCTGGCAAACAATATTCATCATCATTTGAATGAGGGTATTGATTTAATGACTTTTGTAAATATCTATAATGAAGATTTGGATAAAGAATTGATTGAAGAACTTAAGCTGACAGAAAAACTGAATGCATACATAGAGTACTTTAATCAAAACCCGGTATCTGTATTTAATTTGTATTAGTATATAAGTGAGGATTTTTATGAATTACAATGAAAAAGTATTATTCGTTGATGATGAACCGAATATTTTATCAGCAATCAAACGGCAATTGCATAATCAGTTTATTATTGATACAGGCCCAAGTGGTGATGTAGCAATTACAAAGTTAATAGATGAAGGCCCTTATGGAGTGATTGTGGTTGATATGCGGATGCCGGGTATGGATGGACTGACATTACTCAAAAAAGTGAAAGAAATCGCCCCGGAAACAATAAAAATGATGCTGACCGGGAATGTGGATGTCCAGACTGCTCAGAATGCCATTAATGAGGGCAATATTTTTCGTTATATGGTAAAACCCTCATCCACAGAACATCTGATTCAAAATCTCAATGCCGGTTTAAGACAATACCAGCTGATAAAAGCAGAAAAAGAGTTACTTGAAGAAACACTTCAATCTACAGTAAAAGTGCTGGTCGATATTCTCAGTCTTGTCAATTCTGTAGCATTTAGTAAAACTCAAAGAATGCTGACATACGTCAAACATATAACTAAAACCTTGAAGCTGGAACAATCCTGGCAATAT
>JAKQQL010000087.1:0-27706 GCA_029564175.1 Candidatus Cloacimonadota bacterium | reverse complement strand
TTCTTAATCAGTTTTGGCATCAGTCTTATTCTGTTATTAAGCCTCTATTTTAGGTCAAATGCCCTGAATATCATGACAACTGGGGATGATTCGGCACAGAGTATGGGCGTTGATGTCAAGAAACTAAGACTCAATATTTTTATCACCGGATCTGTTTTAACCGGTATATCGGTCGCTTATGCGGGTATCATTGGCTTTATCGGACTGATCATTCCTCATTTTGTACGAATACTGGTAAGCTCAGATCAAAAAAAAGTCTTTCCGCTATCAGTCATTTATGGAGCAAATTTTCTTTTACTGTGTGATCTGATTGCCTGCAATTTAACCGTAGTGGAATTCCCTGTAGGTATTATCACATCCTTTATCGGATGCCCTGTATTTTTATATTTACTGCTCATTCGTAAGAAATGAGTTGATATAGTTCTTTGACAATATCATAGTGTGAATTATGCTTTAACAGCAGGTAAAATCTGCAGATACTAAAAAAGCGGTGCTTTCATCGCACCGCTCGTATGTAGAAGAAAAATTATTTTCTGATGCTCTTTGCTGAAGGATAGCCATTTAAAGGCTCTGCGTTATTGACTGCATTTAACACAGCCTGTTCCATTACTCTGGTCATTAACATACCCAGTGTCGTTGTATCACATTTAACCTGATTGGTTGCCATCGTAAAAATAGTATCTCCATCATACATCGTATGTGCGGGATACATTGTTCTTGCATAGGCATTATGAGACATGGAAGCAATTTTATTAGCCTGTGACTTATCCAGTACAGCATTGGTTATCACAATTCCAATTGTGGTATTTCCCTTAAAAGGATCTTTTTCTTTATCAACTGAATCGATTAATATCTGTTCTGTAGATTTAAAAGTCTTTTTATCTCTGTCATATACTCCGGCAATAATCTTTCCTGTTTCCGGATCAACCACATCACCCAGACAATTGACAGCAACAATTGCCCCAACCTGAAGATCTCCAATCTGAATGGCATAGGTACCCAGTCCGCTTTTCATGGCACTACTCATACCTGTAAATTTACCTACGGTTGCACCATAGCCGGCACCTATATTACCTTCTCTGTCATCCTTGAAGGTTTCGGCGTTTTGACAGGCAGCAAAACCCATTTCTTTATCAGGTCTGATTTTCGGATCTGAGAAAGCCAGATCAAACAACACGGCACCACATACAATTGGCACTTTGGCAACTTCCACATCAAAGCCAATATCCTTGCTTTCAAGATATTGCATCACACCTGAACAGGCATCCAGACCGTAAGCACTACCTCCGGATAATACAACAGCATGAATGGTTTGAACCAGTTCCATTGGATTAAGCAAGTCAGTTTCTCTGGTACCTGGAGCGCCACCTCTGACAGCCACACCACCTGTAGCGCCTGACTCTGCGATAACCACTGAACAACCGGTTCCGCCTTTTTCACTCTGAGCATGACCAAGTTTTATTCCCTGAATATCTGTTAGCTTGATTTCTTTTACCTTTTTGTTTTTCAAAAAAACATTTTGAAATGAAGTATCGGCATTAGAATCAGCACTGATATAAACTACTGTCATCATGAATAATATTACAAAAATCTGTCTCATATTCTCTCCTTTTTGTTGTTTAAAAGAAAAAGGTGCAGAATAAATCCTGCACCCGTTTTAGAAATTAAGATAAAGTAATTTGAATATCCTTTATTTCCGGATACTTCTCAAGATGTTCTCTAACTTCATTCACGACTTCCTGACGATGATCATCAAACTTTGGAATATCCAGATCAAGCGTAACGACTCCTTCTTCCAGCCTGACATATTTAACCATCTTTAATGTTATAATGTCTTCTCCTGCTTTCGGATAGATTACTGAACGCAATTCCTCAATAATGGTTTCTTTGGTAAAAGGTTCAGGTTCTCTTAAACCATGCTCCAATTCATACTTCTTAATTGCCAGTCTGAGTGTATCCACGGCTAAGACTGAACAATGCATTTTAACCGGAGGTAAACCATCCAATTCATTGGTGGCATCTTTCCATGAAACGGTCTTGGCTTCCTCAATCGTTTTTCCTTTTACCAGATCAGTTACAATTGAAGCTGTAGCGATATTGGAAGCACAGCCATAAGACTGAAAAGCAATCTCTTCAATCACATGAGATTCTTCATTGATTTTCAGATAAAAAGTAACCTGATCTCCACAGGCAGGACTGCCTTCTGTAGCGGTAACATTGGCATCATCTAATTTCCCCACATTGTGCGGGTGCATAAAATGATCGAGAACTTTCTGGGAATACTGCATTTTTCTCTCCTGATTTATCTTATTTTTGTTTATACAATGGACTGCGGGAACGGAGTTCTTCCACAATTTGACTTAGTTTTTCAATAACATAATCTATTTCTTCTTCGGTATTGTAACGACTTAAGGTAAACTTGATTGAACCATGAGACTGAACGAAATTACGGCCTGTTGCCATTAAAATATAATTGGGCTTTAAACCCTGTGATGCACAGGCGCTGCCAGTTGCAACCGTAATTGAATGAACATCCAGCATCATCATAATCGCTTCCCCTTCAATATAGTCAAAAGAGACATTCAGATTATGCGCAATACGTTTATCACCTTCCGGTCCGTTTAAGAGAATATGAGGTATGTTTTCTTTAATCCCTTTGTAAAGTCTTTCACGTAGAGATATAATTTTTGCAATATGAGCCTGTAAATCAGAAAACTGAAGCTGAACGGCTTTGGCAAAGCCGGCTATTGCAGGGATACTGATACAACCTGTTTCCAAAGCGTCAATTCTATTAATCCCATGTTTTGTACTACTGATTTGAATTCCATTCCTGACATACAAGGCACCCACCCCCTGAGGTCCGTGTATCTTATGAGCACTGACGCTCATTAAATCAATACCATACTCTCTTACATCAATTGCGATGCGACCATAAGCATGACCTGCATCAACAAACAAAGCAATATCATGTCCTGATTCATCCATGATTTTTCTCATTTCCTTCACCGGTTGAATTGTTCCCATCACATGGTTAGCAAATGTGGTCATTACCATAATCGTATCAGGCCTGATGGCGGATTTTAATTCATCCAGATCAACAAATCCATCAAAATCAGCATTTAGGTAAGTCACATCAAATCCACTATCTTCAAAAAAAGCTGCATTTGTTAGAATATCCGGATAATCAATCACTGAACAAATAATATGTGTCCCCTTGGAAGAATTCGCCATTAAATAGCCTTTTATTCCGATGTTGTTGGCAGATGTACCACCACTGGTAAAATGAATCTCGTTTGCCTTTGCTCCCATCGAATCAGCTACTGTTTGTTTAAAATCATCGAGATCCTGTTGAATGTTAGACCCTGTAGAAACAAAATTCCCTGGAAAGAAATACTTTTCTGTATAATATGGCATCATAGCCTCAATGACTTCCGGATCTGGTTTACTGGTCATACAATTATCTAAATAAATGCGTTCCATTATTTCTCCTTTATCTTGGTACAAATATATTCTAAACTCATATTAGCGTAATAAGATTTCATGTGTTCATGAATTTCCTGCCAAACCTGATGAAATCCACATGGTTTACCAATACAATACTCTGAATTCTCTCTTTTATCACAATCCATACTGACATTTATCTCTTCAACTGCTTCAATGATATCAAGCAAAGTGATTTCTTTTATACTTCTGTTGAGGACATAGCCACCTTTTGCACCTGACACACTTGACACCAAATCATGTTGTTTAAGCTGTCTAAACAGCTGTTCAAGATACTTTATCGGTAGTTTTTGAGCCTCACTGATCTTTCTCAGAGACAGAGGTTTCTGATTAAAGCATAATTCACAAAGCGCTCTTACGGAATACTCTGTTCTAGATGTAATTTGCATTGATCCTCCTTTCTTAATAACATAGTATTTTAGTAGGAATTTGCAAGCTTTTTTGGCAAGTATTTTTTTTAAAATTATATATATTCTTGAATATCATTAAGTTAAGAAAGAAAGAAAAATGATTGAAATCAACAATTTGAGTGTAAAACTAGAAAAAAAGGACATCTTAAAGAATATCTCGCTCCATATTGGAGAAAAAGAGATAATCTCTATCATCGGTCCAAATGGGGCAGGAAAATCAACTCTCTTGAGAGCCCTGTTAAACCTGATTCCCTATGAAACAGGTGAATTCTATTTTCATCAACAAAAAAACAAAATATTAATACATCAGTTATCCCATAAGGATTTTGCTAAGGTTTTTGCTTATATTCCTCAAGAACACAATATGCAGTTTGATTACACTGTCAAAGAAATTATCCTGATGGGTCGCTTTCCATGGGTAGATTATTGGGGATCTTTCAGCAAAAAGGATCAACTGATATGTGATGAAATCAGCCATCAGTTTAAAGTGGAATCTCTCAGGGACAGATCTTTTAATCATCTCAGTGGTGGAGAAAAGCAAAGAGTTTTGCTGGCAAGAGCTTTTGCACAGGAAACACCATTCATCTTTCTGGATGAGACCTTATCTTTTTTAGATATTAATCACCAGATAGAAATTATGCAATTGCTTCAGGAAATCCATTTAAAACAAAATAAAAGCATTGTAATAGTATCCCATAATATCAATCTTTCTATAGAATACAGTGATAAACTCATCATTTTAAAGAATGGAGAAATCCTGGCTCAAGGGAATGCATCAGATATCATATCTAGAGAAATCATTCAGAAAACCTTTAATCTTGATATTCATATTATTAATAATCCTATTACAAACAAACCCAACCTATTATACAGTAACAGCAGGAGTTTATGAAAAAAGAGTTATTATGCCTTTTTTATATGATTATGACATTTATGCTTTCAGCTGCTTCTATTAGAATGCAGGTTGTTAATTCTCAAAATATTGGTATCTCTGATGTAATTATAACTGATGGGCATTATATTGTCATGAGTGATAGTCTTGGCTATTTTTATATCAATCAACAACAAACTTCCACAGAATATCAGATTTCAAAAATGGGTTTCAAAGGAGTCACTGCTACATACAAAGAAATGCTCAAAAATAAAAAAATAATACTCAAACAACATAAATATCAGATGAAAGCAATTAATGTGATTGCTAAAGAAGAAGAAATTTCTCAGCAGATCCGCTCTGGAGAAATAATTAAAATTGACAATGTTAACCATAAAAATCTCAACAGCATGGCTGACTGGTTAAATAATCAACAAGGTTTACAGGTAAAAGGTTTGGATTTAGGTGGAGAAAAAAAGACCCTTAGCATTGGAGGACACTCTTCCAGACATACCATTGTTATGTTGGATGGTATTATCCTCAATCCTACAGGTCAAGACGTCGATCTTTCATTGATTAATAACGACAGAATCGAATCCATTGAAATCATAAAAAATAATGCAGGAATTGAATCTGGTGCAGGCGGTATTGCAGGAATCATCAAAATTCGAAGCAAAAAATTTAATGAACAAAATAAAATATCCATCAGCAGTTCTACGGGGTCATTTGATTCATCAAAATATACATTCAATTTGAATTCAGGAATAAAGAAGTCTAAACTGAACTTAAGCTACTCCATTCAGAAAACAGATAATGATTTCACTTTCTATAATCGGCAATTTAAAAAAGAAGATATTAGAAAAAACAATCACAAAGAACAGCAACAACTAAGTTTGGGATCTCAGATACATTTATCTAATCTGATGGTTGATTATCAGTTTAACTATTTGAATTATAACAATAATTTGCCTGGTACTTATAATTATTCACAAGCTTTTGCGGGAAGTAATATCAAAGGTTATTCTGTAAAAAACAGCGTCAATCTTAAAAGTAATTTCTTTGATTCATCACAGGAATGGCTTGTCTATTCAAATACTGATAGAAATAATTATAAAAATCTAAAAACAAGTATTCCGCTCTATCATGCAGATACAAGGAATTTTCAACGGATCAATGGAGCTAAAGCTTCTTTTTTGAAATCATTTCCAATTATCGATTTACGGCATGGCATTGAATTTAAAACCGAATGTTTTGAATCAAAAGACAAACTAAAACCCAGCGCAGGAATTCCCTTGCTTTCCAGAGAGACATATTCAGCATATATAAGTTTTTCCAAAGAAAATGAGTATCAACTCTTTGACTTTAGAAGCCAGGCATCAACCAGAATGGATTACAATAAAGAATTTAAAACAAATCTATCATGGCGCTTAGAACAAAACATCAAGTATCATACATTTGTTTCAACTGAATTCTATATCAATTATGGTACCTCCTTTTCACTGCCTTCTTTTTATGACCTTTACTGGAAAGGGGATTCACAGACGACAGGCAATCCTGATCTTAAACCAGAGACATCTGCAGGATACAGAACAGGCGTCAGGATTGGAGAAAATCCTTCCTTTGAACAGTCCTACTGGAAAAACAATACAAAAGACCTGATTTACTGGTTCAGATCTTTAAAAGCATGGAAACCGGGTAATATTACAGATGCAGAAATTCAAAACTTCGAATCTCTTTTTAAATACAAGTTTTTTAAACTAAATACAATTTCTCTCTCTTACAATCGCACGATAGCCAAAGACAAATCAAAAAATCCTGATGGATCAAATGCAGATTTCTATAACAAAGATTTAATTTACACACCCACTTACCAATGGAAAGCATCTTACCTTCTTAATAGTAAGTATCTCACTCAAACTATTGAATATCAGGCAACAGGAAAACAGTTTTCGACCAGAGATCAGTTAAAAAAGCCATTATCAGCTTATGAAAAATGGGATAGTCATACCTCTTTAACATGGGTTACTTATGGGTTTGATTTCAATCTAATCTCTTCATTTTACAATATACTTAATGAATCTTATGAAATATATGACTATATCCCTGAACCAGGTTTTCACTGGCAAATTATGTTAAAAATTGGAAGAAATATATAAAAATCGGAGGAAAAATGAAAAAAAAAATCATGGTATGGATGTTCTGTTTAATCTTTATTGGATTAAATGCACAGCAGGTTATTGTATTAAATTCAGGAAGCCAGACTTTGTCAAAACTGGATTTACAAAGCCAAATTGTTAATAACAGTTTTGCTAACATCGGATTGTATGGCAATCAGGTTTGTTTTACTGATAACGAGTTATGGGTAGTCAATTCTGGAGATAATAATGTACAAAAAATTGACGAAGATACCGGCAATGTATTAAAAACCATTCAATTGGACAGTTCTGTCAATCCCTGGAATCTCATTAAAAAAGACAACTATTTATACATCAGTGGATTAATGAGTTCAAGTATATACAGGGTTAATATGATGAATGACGAAATTAGTTCATTATATAGTGGAACCAGCCCTGAAGGAATGATTATTGTTGGAAATGAACTTTTTGTTGCTAATACAGGGTTTCAGTATCCTGACTATTTACAGGGTAAAATTAGTGTTATCAATTTAGATACGTTTACTAAGACAACAGATATCAATGTTTCAACTAATCCTCAGGCAATGATCTTAGGGTCTGATGGGAATATACATGTTATGTGTACAGGGAACTATTCAGCTGAAACCGGAAAAATAGAAGTCATTAATCCAAATACAAAAGAAATCAGTCAGACTCTTTCTATTGGAGGGTATCCAAACTCAATCATAGAATCACCTGATCATAAAGTGTATCTGGCTGATGGTATGGGTGCAGGTTTTTTCGTATATGACTCAGTAACAAAAGACATTATCTATTCTTCAACAAATCCATACCTCCCTGGAGGCAGTAAAATCATCTTTGATAATAACAAAAAACTCGTTTTAAAAACAGGCAATTGGGTTTCAAACTCTCATCTTGAATATCTAAATACAGACGATAGCCTGTTGCATGATTTTTCTTTGGGAATTGGCGCAATTGATTTAACTTTACTCAGCAATCCAACTGCAACGATTGATGTATCAATCATAAAACCAATCTTTATTGAAACCTATCCTAATCCTTTCAAATCGAGTATTCGTATTAAAACATCAGGGAATAGTATCAAAGATATCTCTATTTACAATTTAAAAGGTGAAAAAGTAAAAAACCTTGATAATGAAGAATGGGATGGTCGAGATCATAAAAACAACATTTGTGCAAATGGAATCTACTTTGTTATTGTAAAATCTGACAATGGTTTAAGCATTACAAAAAAGATTACTTACCTGAAGTAATCTGCTCCTAAAAAATCCTGTGAAAAGGTTCAGTTAAATCTGAGCCTTTTTTTCTTGACTTAATTTTCAAAATTTGCTAATGATACTTTAAGAGGTTGTAATATGAAAAATATACGTTTTATCTTTAGTTTAATGATAATAATACTAATCTTTTTGATTTCAACTAACCAATTATACTCTCAGAATAGTAAGTATTCTGAGTTCACAAAAAACTTACCTTATCTTAAATCAAATGAACAAATTTCTGAAATAGTAAGGTATGCTCAAAAATCAATGAAATCTGATACAATTATCTTTCATTCTCTGACAAAATTGTTAAAACAAAAAGCGGAAAAAGAGCATAACCTGATTGCTGAGTGTTATTATCTTTGTTTGTTATCAGAATTCTATTTGGATAATAACAAAGTTGATTTAGCAGACAAACATATTAATATGACAGAAGCCTATATTAGCAAAATTAGCAATATGTCCTTATTATCTAAAATTTTCGAAATTAAAGGAGATATTCAAAAAAAACTTAATAATTTAAAAAAAGCAATAGAATATTATGATAATTCACTTAGTTATGCGAAAAAAATCCAAAATATGAAAGTGATTGGTGATTTATATGCCAAAATCAGTATATGCAATATGGATTCAGGTGATTATGATAAAGCGCTAAACTATTCTAAACTTTCTTTAAAAATCAGACTTTCAAAAAACAATAAAACTGACATCATTCAGAGCTATTCTACAATAGGTAATATTCTCATGAAGAAAAGTGACTTTCAAAACAGTCTAGAAAACCACTTTAAAGCAATGAAGTATGCAGAAGCGGAAAAAGATTCAATATGGCTGAGTAACATATTCAATAATATTGGGGCAGTATATAATGCACTCAATGAAACATCTAAGGCGCTTGAATATTACTTAAAAGGGATTTCATATAGAAATACCAATGATCCTGATGCTTATCGTTTAGCTTCTTCTTATAACAATATTGCGATTATCTATAGAAAATTAAAAGACTATAATCAGGCTTTATACTATTTTAAGAAATCTCTGGATATTAAATTAAAATACAAAGACACTGCTGGGGCTGCTAGTACCCACAATAATATTGCATTGGTTTACATTTCAATAGAGCAATATAACCTTGCAAAAAAACATCTCAATGAAGCATACTCTATTTACAATAAAATGGGTAATAAAATGGGCTTAACTAGCTCATTAAGTAATTTTGCCTATTTATACAAATCTCAGGGAAAATATGATCTGGCACTTGATTATGCTCATAAAGCAAGATTACTCGCTATTGAAACAAGAAATAAACAACACGCGCTTATTAACTATGGAACCATTGTCAGACTCTATCAGTTAAAAGGTGATTATAAACAAGCCTTTAAATATTTCGAATCTTACTTTGATTATAAAGATTCTCTTTACAATGTTGAATTGAGTAGCAGAATCAATGAAATTCAAACTAAATATGATACTGAAAAGAAAGAAAATGAGAATACAATGCTTAGAAAAGATAAGCAGATTAATGAGTTAAAACTTGTTAAAAGTACTTACTGGAGAAACTTCTTAATCATCAGTTTGATTTTAGCTTTAATCATCTCTGCTTTAATAACAGTACTATATCGTAATCAAAAGCAAACAAATCATGTCATACAAGCTGAAAAAAATAAGACCGATCAATTAATGCTTAATATTTTACCTCTAGAAATTGCAAAAGAGCTAAAAGAAAAAGGAAAAACGACTCCTCAGAGTTTTGACAATGTAACTGTCATGTTTTCTGATCTGGTTAATTTTACTCAGATTACATCAATTCTCGACCCTGAAGTAGTTATCAATGAACTAAATGATTTGTTTACTAATTTCGACCATATTATGGAAAAGTATAACTGTGAAAGAATAAAAACGATTGGAGATGCCTACCTTGCGGTTTGTGGCATGCCTGAAGAAAATCCTGATCATGCCCAAAATATAGTTCAAGCTGCTCTGGACATGATTCATTATATTCAGAATAGAAATATTAACCACACAATCAAATGGTCAATACGTATTGGCATTCACACTGGGAGAGTCGTGGGTGGAGTGGTAGGCATAAAAAAATATATCTATGATATTTTTGGAGATACAATCAATACCACCAGTCGTATTGAAAATAATTCCCTGCCTATGCAGATCAATATATCTGAGACAACCTATCAATTAGTAAAAAATAATTTTAATTTCACACAAGAGCAGTTATTTGAGATAAAGGGAAAAGGAGTTATTAAGACTTATTGTCTTTATACTGGAGAGTGAAATGAAGAAATCAAACATGATTTCAAGTTCAAGTAATAGATTGAAGCTTTTAAACTTTTGTAAGTAAACTACAAATAAAAAAGGGTGCTTTCAAAGCACCCTTTTTTTAATGTTTCAACTGGTTAAAGCTTGAATTTGCTTACCATCTCATCCATTTCCTGGATATCGGTTTTTAATTTTTCTGAGCTATCTTTCATTTCTTCAGCAATTGATGAATTTTGATCAGAAAGCTGACTCATATTATTGACATTTTGAGAGATTTCATTAAGACCAAATGTAATTTCTTGTGTATTTCTGGCGATATCAGAAACCAGGTTATTGATATTTTGAGTTGTTTTGGCAAAATTATTGGTTGATTCAGCAGCCTGATTAGTTTTATTACTAATAGTTTGAGTTGTGCCTAATACTTTTTCTGCATTATGACTTAATTGCTGCATTGAATCTCGAATATCAGAAGCAAAGCTTGATACAGATTTTGAACTATCGGCTGCTCTGGCTACAGAGACAGATATTTCATTCGTTGCAGCACTTTGCTGTTCAACGCTTAAAGCAATTCCATTACTGATTTCATATAATTCTCTGACAGTATTAGAAATGAGGGTCATGGATTCTACTGCATTTTTAGTTTTTAACTGAACATTATCTATCTGTTGAGCGATTCTATCTGTTGCTTCACCTGTTTGTTTTGCCAGTGCTTTTACTTCATTTGCCACAACTGCAAATCCTTTTCCGGCTTCACCAGCAGAAGCAGCCTCAATGGTAGCATTTAACGCCAGCATATTTGTCTGATCAGCAATGGTATTGATCACATCCACAATTTTACCGATTTCCTGTGCAGATTTCTGCAATTCCTGCATCATTTTCATCGTGTCTATTGACTGAACATCCGCTTCTTTACTAATATTGTTTGCTTTTTGCATATTAACTGAGATTTCAGATAGTGAAGCGCTCATCTGTTCAATTGCAGCTGCTGAGTTATTAACCCCTGTTACAACTTCATTGATATTATGGTTAATCTTCTCTACATTTCCAAAAACGGATTGAATAAAATTATTCATATCTTTAATATTATAAGTAATATTCTGAACCGCTGTAGCCACATCTTTCATATCTCCTGCAATCTGGTTGGAGACCTGAGTACTGTTACTGACAGTCTGAGAAGCATCATTCGTTGAATCTGCAATGGATGATCCGTTAGCACTAATTTCTTCAACTGCTGCTGATACACTGCCAGACTGAATCTTGACACTACTGGCATTTTCAACCAATTTTTCAGAAATATTTGTCAAAGCAAACACTTCCTGTAATACAGATTTATTTGTGACAACTACTTTTTCAATGATGGCATGCAGATTACATACAAACTGATTAAAGCAATCTGCCAGCTGACCAATTTCATCATGACTATGAGTTTCAATCCGACAAGTCAAATCAGCTTCTCCTTTGGATACACTTTCAAATCTGAAAAGCAGTTCTTTCAGTGGTTTTGTGATAATTACTTTTACCATATAAAGCAGAGAAAGTACAATAATTAAAATTAAGATTATAATTTGAATGATATTTTTAAAGATTTCTCTGGCTATTTCTTTATTAACGAAATCATTAGTAAAATAAACGCTTACTTTTGCAATACTATTATCATCTCGAATCACATCAGAAGTATTAACAATATCGTTTTCTTTCTTAAATGTTTCGGATAATTCTCCTGCACTCGCTTCCCATTTTTCATTTCTTATCAGAGAAATAAATTTTGATCCATCTGTAGTAACAATCTCAATACCGGCAAGACTTTCATCTTTAAATTCAAACATTAAAACATTTTCAGCACCGGCATTATTCAGATCCCATACATAAGAAGCCATCTGAACAGCCAATCTTTCTGAAAGCTGAACAACACGTTCCTGTAAATCCTTGTTTAGAGAACTCCGTGCAGATACGATGTTAACGGTACCTGATATCCCCAATACAAGTACTACAATCACTACCAACCCTACGATAATCCTCACAGAAATTGATGAATTTTTCATAATCCCGCCTTTTTTCGTTATTTTTACATTTTGATATTATACTTTTTTAAAATCCTTTGATATGTCCCATCTTTTTTAATCTTTGCCAGTCCATCTTTAAACTTTTTAACCACCTCATCCGAAGTGGATAAACTAAAAGCCATATAGAGTCCATCAGAAGATAAATCTATAATATGAAAAGACTTAGCAAGGGTCTTATCAGGATCCATCCCTTTATCTTTTACCATTTGATTAGCGACTAATTCAGCAATAGGCCATAAATCAATACGGTTAATCAATAATTTTTCAAGATTTTGGGCATTGGTGGCAGAATTATCAATATGATCTCCAACTTTGAAGCCCTTCTTAATCAAATATTGTTCTCTGGCATCATTTTGTGTCGTTCCACTTTTGTATTTCTTGGCATCATCAAGGGTTTTTATGTGAATATCTTTACGACTATTTAAAGAGAAAAGATAAACATCATAAGGCGCTACCACGCCAACCCATTTAAACTTTGCCTCCCTTTCAGGGGTTCTGCCCATTGAATAAATTAAAGTATTTGGATCATTCTCAGCCATGACATAAGCTCTTTTCCAGGGATAAACAGCAATTTTTCCTTTAAGACCACTTACTTCTAAAACAGCTTCTACAACTTCTGTTGAGACTCCTGTTACCTTACCATTTTGAGTATAGTTGTAAGGTGGATACTCTTCGGTTACAATGTTTAGCATCTGTGAATAAAGGGCACAGAACATTAACCCTGTCATTAACATCATTACTAATTTTTTCATTACACACACTCCTTTTTTATAGACCTGTATTAAGTATTACAGAAAGGAATGATTTTGTCAATTTTTTTTTAATAATTTGTATGAATAATTTCATATTTTACTACTTAGTAATAAGTTAAAGGCAAATATATCATAAAGGTTGTACCTTTTTTTTCAACAGAACTGACCCTGACAAATCCATTATGTAATTCAACCAGCCTTTTAACGATTGATAAACCCAGTCCGGTTGAGCCTTCACCTGCTGTTCCTTTTCGACTTGCCGGTGAAAATTTTTCAAAGAGAACAGGAATCATATTCTGGGGGATTCCAACACCCTGATCTTCGACTTCAATCAGTGCATAAGGCTCTCCATTCTCAAACACTTTCGAAGTACGAATAAAGACTTCGCCATCAAAATAGGAATATTTGACTGCGTTTGAAAAGACATTATGTAATATTTGCCAGAACTTATCAATGTTAATTTTACAGTTTAATGCCTCTTTTGATGTTTCAAAAATTAGTTTTATTCTTTTCAATGCTACAATATTTTGAAATTGAATACGATAGGATAATATCACATCACTGATGTTAAAATATTCCAAATCAAGCTGATAATTTACCATTTCAATTCGGTTCGCTTCCAAAATATCCTTTACCAGTTTAATCGCTTTTTCACTTGAATCTTTGATTATATCAAGAAATCGATTTGTCCCTTCATCATTGACTTCATTAGCTAACAAATCAATAGAAGTAACTATTGAGCCTAATGTATTTTTGAGATCATGAGAAACTATATTCAAAATTGCATCTTTTGACTGATTGAGCTGAATCAGTTCCTCTTTTTGCTGTTCGATTTGATTTTTAGCTTCCAGAAGTTCGATATTTCTGATTCGATACAAATCAACTTCATTTTGTTTTTGTTCATAGTCAAACTTAGTTCTCATACTGGCAATTTGGGCAGCCATATCTTCATTAAATACCTGATAATTCATTGTTTCATATTCGTCAAGATATTGTAATGCCAATTTACTGTTACCTTTAGCGATCTGTAAGCAAGCGTAATTATACAAAAAAGATAAGTAAATCTTCTTGTCTTGTAGCTCTTCTTTGTTTTTCAGAATGATATCAAAACATTTTTCAGCTGATTCTAGATCTTGAATATCAAAATAGACACGACCAAGTGTGTTGTATGTATGATAAAGATTCTTCTGATTGTCTATCTGCTTATTTATCTCCAAAGACTGCAGTAAATATCGGACTGCTTTTGCGTATTCTTTCTTATACAGATAAATTTCAGCAAGATTGATATAAACGAAAGAGATGTTGTGAATACAATTTTCTTCTTTAAAAAGCTTTAAGGCGCCCTTATAATAGGATAAGGCCTGAATAAAATCCTGTTTTTTTGTATATACATTGGCAATATTAGCCATACTGTTGGCAATATCAGCTTTGTTTTGAGTTTTCATTTTCTCATGAAGAGATTTTTTAAAGTAATCAAGGGCTTCATCGTAGTTTGTTAAAGCCATTAGCACATTGCCTATATTATTATACAGTTTTGGTAACATACTATATGTTTTCTGTTGCTCAGATATCATGACGGCATTAAAATACAAATCAAGCGCACTCTCATAATTCATAAGGTAATAATCAGAATTGCCAATATTGATATAACTTTTAAGAATTAGCTGATAGTTATTCTTTTCTTTTCCAATTGTTAAGGCTTTATCAAAAATATCTCTGGCTTTCAGATGATTTCCCTGCACATTATAGCTGATTCCGATAGTAGTCAATATATCAAATTCAAGATCTGGATCTGCTGATAAATCGTCTGTAAATTCTAACAATGCAAGACATTCATCACATAGATCCCTGCATTTCTGATATTCACCATTACTCCATAACTTATCCGCAATCAGTTTCCCTTTTCTTGCTTTTTTTAAGGGATTTTTTTCTTCTTCGTATGCTGATAACATTAAATCATAATCTTTTATCATATGCAACCTTCATTTCTTAATAATAGAATAAGTTATTTTTAGTTTTTTGGCAAGCTTTTTTCTCAATTTTTTTGATATTAAGTAGAAATCACTTTTATAAGCATTTTTTTAAACATTTTAAAAAAAACTTCTTGACATAATCATTCTTTATTACCAAATGTAATTACCATTGGTAACTTAAAGGAATGATATGAAAAAAAACCTTAATAAAGAAATCATTATTGAAACAACAATGAATCTGATCATTGAAAAAAACGGTTCTCAAAACATTACAATCAGAGACATTGCTAAGTCTCTTAACTGCTCTCATCCGAATATCTACAACTACTATTCAGACTTAGATGAATTGCGATGGGATTGTTTGGTTTATGCACTTAAAGATATGGTAAGTACCGTTTTGTCAGCTTTAGAAACGAGTCCAGATCAGTGGCAACGATTTAACTGTTTCTTTAAAAATCTGACAATATATTCTTTGACTCATACTGCCTGGTATAAGCTGATTTGGTTTGATCCAATGAGTAAAGATATTCCGGAAAAGATTAAGCCTCTATTATTATTACCCGGACAAAATCTTGCAAATATGTTGTTAGATATATTTCCTCAGTTAAAAACTATTGAAAATTCGTATGAAATCAGCAGAATTTTACATCGATACCTGCATGGTGAACTATGTATAAATATTTCTGCCCGTATTACTTACGAAAAAGAATCAGATTTTACCAAAATGGTAGAAACTAATTGTGAAAATATTATGAAAAATTTTCTAAATCAATTAAACAACATACATACAGGAGTAAAAAATGAAGATTAAAGTCATCATTTTGACTATAGCGATATTAGTCACAAGTCAGTTAATCTTTTGTAAAAACAATGAAAAAGGAGAAAAACAAATGAAAGTAGCACTGATTTACAGTTCAAAAACCGGTACAACATCTGAAATTGCCACATTTATGAAGAAATGTATAGAGAAAAAGGGCTGTACTGTTGATCTCATAACAGCCGGTAAACAGGTTAATTTAAAAAACTATCAGGCAGTAATCGTGGGTTCTTCCATCTATATGGGCAAATGGAATAAAGAAGCAAGCCGTTTCATCGAGCAAAACCAGAACTCATTGAAATCGATACCGGTAGCCTACTTTTCAGTAGGAATGTCATTTGACAAAACAGATGAGAAAAGCCTTCAACAAATCAATCAATATTTGGAAAAAGAAAGAAAACTCGTTCAACCTATTATGGAAGGACGTTTTTTAGGCAGAATGGATTTTTCTAAGCTGAATTTCTTTCAAAGATTGATATCTAAAATGGTAGGTGCAAAAGAAGAAGATAAAAGAGACTGGAAAGCAATCGAAGCATGGACAGATTCTTTTGTTCAAAAAGCAGAGGCTAAACAATGATTAGAATGATGATATTATTCATTCTATTCGGTGTATATGCAAGTTTATATACACAAGAAAACCTACAAAAGCCAGCAAATGCCATAGAGATATCGCCTCTATCACCCCTGATGAATATTTATGCCGTTCATCTAAGTCATATGACTGATTCGAAAAATGAATTCATAACCGGTCCTGTCTATATGAAGATTAAGTACGATTGCGGGCATACAGACGCAGGTGGGATAATTCTGGGATATCGAAGATATTTCTCAGAAAATATTCATGCAGAATATCAAATCTGGCCTATTTATGATAATTTTTACGAATCCAATGAGCAGAAACGATACAAAAGCTTTGATGTTTGGAATGAGTTTAGGGTAGGATATTTATATGATTTCCAATTACTTAATCAAAATGCTTATGTCAATATCCAATGGCCTTTTGGATTTGCATTATATGCGGGGAATAAACCGGATAGCTTCATTGAAATGTCCAAAAAAGGAGATAATCGTTTTTTCTACTATCCTCCACTTATCTTTATTGGAGTGAGGTATTAACGAATTATTTAGTCAATCATCGCCTCAAAGATAAGCTTCATCTGCCTGAGTTCCGTAGCGGAATTGAGATAATCTGAAACCGTATAACTCTCACCATGATTAAGAAAAGCAAAGCATTTTTCATTCAGGCCGGTTGTTTCAGAATAACAACCAGAATATCTGTAACTCAGTGCTGTTTGAATCTGATCAAAAGTCATATTGGCTGTTTCAGGTATATGTTTACCAATAAACAGGTCTCCCGAATCAGGCTCATAAGAGAAAGGCATCACAATCGTATTTTGAAAACGATTGAGTGCATGATACAAATATCGGATCAGATTTGGAGTTTCTCTTTTAACACCCTGTTTTACAATAATATACGCATACTTAGATGGGATATGAGTATTCATTACATCCTGAGAAATCAAACAATCGCAGTAAACAGGTAAATGCGTCTCTTTTGAATCAGATATCAATAACACTCGTTTATTCAACTGATTTAGTTGTTTTATCGCTGTTTCTACTACCAACTGTGAGGAAGAACCATCCCTGATTCCAATAAAACGACTGCCTATTGTTTGCATACGCTTTTGATAATCTGTATCACTAATATAACGGCTGATTAAATCAGGCAGTTCTGATAGTGTCCTAAAGCATTGAAATGTCTTTCTATACTGATGTTCAATATCATTCAAGTCATATTTAGGGTGTTTACTCATCAAAGGTGAATTATACAGTAAAACGGGTTTTCCTAACGCCATAAATTCAAAGGCAATAGATGATACATCAGAAATCATCAGATCAGATACAATAAACAGATCATCAATTTCATAGTCATTATATAAGAGAATATCCTCATGACAAACAGTCAGAGAATGAAGCAGTTCTTTCTGTTCCATCGGGCTGACACCATGCAGTTTAAAAATAATATTATACTCATCACTTATAAAATGCCTGATATCAGCTCCAATCAGATTTATCAAGCTAAACTCAGGATTAAAGGTAGGCGCTATCAACAAAGTCTTTTTCAATGGATTAAGCCCTAAATCTCTTTTCGCAGCTTCAGGTGTTTTTGTATTCATAAATACTGAGTCTAATTTTGGCATTCCAGTCACTAAAGGAGAATTAATAAGATATTTCTTCATAATCTTTTCATGTACAACACCAGGTACACAAAATAAATCAGCACAATTCTCTCTGTATGACAAAGGTTTGTCAGTAAAAAAACTTCCCTTGCAAATAACTCCATGCCCAATATTGACTATAAAACCCATTCCTTCTACTTTTTCATAAGAAGAATCTGCTATAAAGACGATATCAGGCTTGTAGCTTACCGTACCACAAGTATCTTGCTTGTAGCTGTTTTCTGCAAGCTGACAATCTTCCGTACTACAAGCATCTTGCTTGTAGCTGTTTTCTGCAAGCAGGATGCTTGCAGTACGAGTGTGATTTGCGCAAGCTGGTAGCTTACGGTACAATTTTTGTTCATCCAGCCATAAGAGATCACCTGCCAGTTCCCTTCTCATCCCATAATTCGGACTTTTTATGGTAGATGGCTGATAAGGAGGAGATAAAATAGCCACCCTGCCTAAAGAGTGTTTCTGTATATATTGAATCAGATTTTTGAACAGGTAAAAGTGAAACTCCCGCTCTACATAAAAGAGAAAATTAACCATTCTTTTCCTTAACCAATCTGACAATGTGTTTCATTCGTTCCGCAAAACTGAATTCTTTGCATAATGTACTGACAATTTTGTTATTTCTGCTGATTAAATCATCCTGTAATAGATACAGGCTGATCTTTTCCTGTAAATCGACAGCGCTTCGGCATGTTACTATCCCCAGCTCTTCGAGTTCCGGTATTTCATCACAGATCTGAAATTGCTGAGCCATCGCCAGATCAAAAGTTCTGTTATTGATAAAAGAATAATCTCTCATCGTATCCTGATGATCGTTTAACACGATTTTAGCTGACTGATAGAGGCAGTTTAAATCTTTCCACTCCACAAATTCACAGAGAATATGTTTATCAGGTACTAAGCCTTTCCAGGCAGCACCGACGATCTTGTAGTTTATATCACCTTTCATAGTCAACAGATACTCCACCAGTTTTCGACCACGCTTATTCTGTGCCTGATGATTGTTTCCGACAAAAAGCACATCAAACTCCTTTTTGATACCCTGAATCGGATAAAAATGAGTCGAATCTCCTGCTTGTGGCAGATAAATCGTATCAATTCCATTCTGATTTAAGATTTCTGTAAAAGGTTTTGAAGCACAAAAACACAGCCTGTAATCTTTTAAGCTATCGCAATCTATTAATTCCGGATGATTGATAATCCATGCATAAGCATTTTTGACTTTTGGATATGGATATTTATGCAAGCCTCTTAAATGGATATGAATATCGTTTGCAGCAACCTGATTCCAGGTATCCATTCCATAAATCTGACAATCATGCCCCATTTTTAACAATTCTGCCTGCATACTTTCTGCAAAGTAAACATCACCCCAATTAGCAAACTGACGACTATAGGAAGGAACACACATCGTAATAGCAAATTTCATAAGGGCATCCTCTCAGCAGGAATCTTATTTTTGATCAGTTCCAGTTTTTTTACAGCAAGGGAAAACTCATGAGAATACTCACGGTTAAGTTGAAGCGCACACTCATACTCATTTTTAAAACAACTGGTAAATTTTCTTTTCATCTTAAGGGATCTCAGTTCATATTGATACATGAGTAAGTTATTGTAAAACAAACCGTTTTCTCTGGTATGTTTCTTTCTCTGGGTATTCTTAAAATCTCTGTAAGCAGTAGAATCATGAGATTCAGAAGCGTGACAGTATAAATGCTTTAACCGGTCAGTTTCATGCATATAGAAAAAAGGAATTTCTGCCAGTCTGGCTCTGAGGCAATAATCAGTATCCTCTTCACCATAGGGGCTGTAATCTTCGCACCAAAAGCCCAACTGTTCTTGAATGGATCGGTGAATCAGCATACATGCACCGCCCATATTGGCTTCAGGGATCTGAACCTGATGACCTGAAGGCAAAATACCTGTCGGGTAATTTATATTGTAAAGCTGTTTTAAAAATGAGTAAGCAATAAAGAGCTGGTTGTTATTCTGTTTACAGATTTCAACCATCTCTGAAAGCCAGTTTTCTTTTAAAACCTCTATATCGTTATCCAGTTTTAAATAGTAGGGTGTTTGAACGAGCTCCCATATTACATTGGAAGCAGTCGCCACACCATAATTTTTATCCAGTAATATAAGTCGGTCTATCTTACCGCTTGCATATTGGCTTTTCAGATAATCCTGTGTTCCGTCTGAGCTGCAGTTGTCTGCAATGATCAAATAAAATGGCATATCTGTCTTAGACCAAAGACTTTCCAGACAGCGTTTGGTCAATTCCAGACGATTATAGGTAACGATACCAATCGTAATTTCTGCCATTTTCTTCTCCATCAATGATATGGATTTTTACCTGTTAAGGTAGAATGGATTACCTTCAAATTCCCTCTCACGGGGAGTCTGTGCTACAACGATGAATTCCGCAGGTGCGACATAATAAAATCTGCCTTTTACACAGACTCAGGAGAGGAATTATCTGTTTTATAAAATCTGAGAAAGCGTTTTATACTGAAGTCAATACTTCCTTAAAGATATCCAATGATATTTCCTGCTGTTCGCCTGTCTGAAGATCTTTTTGGATATAGACATTCCGGTTCAATTCATCTTCACCCAGAATAATGGCAAATCGGGCATTGACCCTGTTAGCCTGTTTCATTTGCGCTTTCATGGAAGTCTTTTCTATATCAAATTCCACGCTTAAGAAATTCTGTCTCATCCAGCTGATCATCTCGACAGCCTTTGTCATTACCGCATCCCCAAGTGCAATAAAATAGACATCCGGTTTTGGTTCCAGATTAGCCATCAGATTTTCCTGTTCCATTGACAGTATCAAGCGGGTGATACCACCGGCAAAACCAATACCAGGGGTTGATTTCCCGCCAAACTGTTCGACCAGACCGTTATATCTGCCTCCACCGCCAAGTGCATTCTGAGCGCCTAAATTGTTATTGATAAATTCAAAAGCGGTATTGGTATAATAATCAAGTCCTCTTACGATTCGTGGATTAACAATAAAGGGTATCTGCATTTTCTTTAAATATTCCTGTACCTGTGAGAAATGAGTTTTACATTCATCATCCAAATAATCCAGCATAGAAGGCGCATTTTCAGCTATTTTCTTACAGGCATTTACTTTACAGTCCAACAGTCTTTTTGGATTCTTACTGATTCTGTTTTTACAGTCCTCACACATTTCTTCTATATGCGGAGAGAAATAAGCTCTCAAAGCGTCATTATAGGTTTCAGTACAAGTTGAACAGCCAATACTGTTTATTTCAACAGAGAAATTACTTAGTCCGATTTCTTTTAAAAATACATAAAAAACCTGAATCACTTCAGCGTCGTAATACGGATGATTACTGCCAATACATTCAACCCCAAACTGTGAAAACTGTCTCGAACGTCCGGCTTGAGGTCTGTCATAACGAAACATAGGGCCTATATACATCAGTTTACTGATTGGATTATCTGCACCCAGATTGTTTTCCACATAACTGCGAATCACAGGCGCTGTGCCTTCTGGTCTCAGCGCAAAAGTTCTGCCTTTTTTATCGGTAAACTTATACATTTCTTTTTGAACGATATCGGAAGTATCTCCAACTGAGCGTTCGAATACTTCTGAATTTTCAAATATTGGGGTTACAATCTCCTTATATCCAAATCTTTTTGCGATTTGCCTGAACTTACTTTCGATCAGTTCCCATTTGTAACTGTCTTTTGGCAACACATCAAAGGTGCCTCTTGGAATACTAAATTTTCCAGCCATTTATACCTCTTTTTTCATTTTATTATTCTTAAAAGGATGATAATGAATAAAGACTTCTTTTAGGTAATGATTATCTGCGCAAAGTCTTGTTTCCAGTTCATCTGCAATCATATCACCTTCATTCATCGTCAGACTGCCATCCAGTGCGATGGTAATATTTAATGTATAAAAGGGTCCAAAACGATGACTGTAAACAGATTCAACATCCTTAATTTCCTTTATATTTTCTACTTTTTCCAGTACATCATTCACAATCTCATCAGAAGGTGAAACATCCATCAAAGAAGAAGAACCGTCTTTTAGGATTTCTATTCCGGTTTTCATTATGAAAACAGATACCACACATCCTGCTAATGGATCTACCCATGCATAACCTGCTCTTGCAAATAAAATCCCAATAATCACACCACCTGCTGCAAAAATGTCATTGATATGATCGGCAGCTAATGCTTTTATCGCCGGATTCTTCAATTTTTTACCCATCAACTGTGTATAAAGACTAAGTCCGATCTTTGATAATATCGTAAACAGCGCAATATACAAGGTTATCCATCCGACTGTTATTTCTGTAACAGGATTAAGCATGTAATCATAAATATTATTTACTGAATTCCAGAAAATGGCAATCGCAGTGGTAATCACAAAGGCTGAGATCACAATTGAAGCGATACTCTCCATCTGCCTGTGTCCATAAGGATGCTCTTCATCAGCCGGCTTATCCGCATATCGTAGGAAAAACTTCACGGCAATATAATAAACCACATCTGAAGTGGAATTGATTCCGTCTGCCAATAATCCGGCACTATGACCAATCACTCCGGTAACTGTTTTTAACACTGCTAATAAGATATTAAAGCCTAAACCCATATTAACGGACAACTGAGTCTTTTTACTTACCCAGTCTGTATTTTTGATTTGTTCTGTTTCTGTATTCATTTTTTCCTTTCGTGCTGCAAGCTACTAGCTGTTGTATCGCAAGCTACTAGCTTGCGTAAAGAGAAAACAAGCAGGTTGCTTGTCCTACGACCAGCTTGCGACTTATACTATAACAAGCAGGTTGCTTGTCCTACAACTTTCATCTACAATGTATTCGCCTTCACATATTCTCTTGCTTTTTCCAGATCTTCAGTCGTATCAATTCCAATTGCCTGATACTGGCTTTCAACCATTCTGACAGAAATTCCATTGTCTATCAGGCGAAGTTGTTCCAGACTTTCAGTTTTTTCCAGTAATGATTGAGGCATCTGGACATATTTCATTAGCGTCTCTTTTTGATAAGCATAGACACCGATATGTTTATAGTATTTCAAACCTTTCACTTGATTTCTCTGATAAGGAATCACCGATCTTGAGAAATAAATGGCATCAGATTTCTGATTAACAATCACTTTCACATTATTTGGATTAGCAATTTCTTCTTTATTGTCCAATTGATGCATCAAAGAAGCCACTTCTACCTGTGAGTCTGTAAAAACATTGAGTAAAGCCTCCAGAGGCTCACGAGTAACAAAGGGTTCATCTCCCTGGACATTCACGACGATATCACAATCAATATGCCGACACACTTCAGCAATACGATCTGAACCGCTCTGATGGTGTTCTGAAGTCATCACAACCTCTCCACCAAAACGTTTTACTTCATCATATATTGCCTGATGATCAGTCGCAACAATGACCTGATCAAATAGTTCTGTCTGCTTTACTGCTTCATAAACCCGTTGAATCAAACACTTATCCCCTATCATGGCTAAGGGTTTGGCATTCAGTCTTGTCGATGCATAACGCGATGGGATTACTGCTATTTTAATCATTACTTATCCTTTTTCTTAACTCAGTTTTAACCTGATATTCAATCACAGAACCATTTCTGATTACTTCTATTTGTATTCTTGAGAATTCCAGCTGGTGCAATTTATTAACAGCCTTTCTTTCGTAAATGGTTTTAGTCCGGTCATTTTCTTCTTTTTGCAACGAGTTAATCTGTTGACCCATATATTTTGAATATTCAAACATGGCTTTATCAAAGGCACTATCGAGTGCTTCATCCAGCTTTGAATTCTTAGCTGAACCAAATGAAAACAAATCACCGTTTTCCTGCCTGATAGCAAGCTCATCATTTAGCTGACTTTCATCAACTAACTCGAATTTTATATGCTCTGCAATTTCCTGTTGAGCAAAAAAAGCCACATAATTTCCGTAAATTTCCTGATCATATTGATTTAACAAGCTCTGATAATTCATCTTCAGTTTATCCATATCACTGACGACATTATACTGCAATTGGGCATGGTCACTGCTTTCATGTTCGGCAGAACCTCTTTGCACACTAATATAATTGTCCACGCTATAAGCAGAATCCATTCGGGTAAACAAGACACTTGCCTGTCCCAGTGCATTCTCCATCATCGCCTCTTTATCCCACATTTTAGGACTTATACCGATTGTAATTCGGTTATTAACCGGCAATTGCAATAAATGAATCTGTATGACATCAGCCTGTATCAGTCCAATCAATCCAAGCATTATAATCAATAGAAAAATCATTCGTAGTTTCATCATAACCTCTGTTTTCCAGCTTATCAAATTTGATTCTTTTGTCAATAAAAGAGTTAAAAAAAGTATATAGTTGTCTGGATTGTAATGCATCATCGTGGTTACTATTATGAATAAAAGACTTATTCCTGTATCTGCCATGTAAATATATTCGTGATAACCAGCCCTTTTTCATCAAATGATTAAGAGTAGAACAGACTTTAAGAAAAGAAGTTATAAATTGATATGTCATATCTTGTATCATCCAACCTAGGCGATCATGCAATTTATAAATCAGTTGAATAAAGATACTAAAGCCTGAAATACCCTGAGGTCTCTTGCTCTTTTTTCCCTTTTTGTAAGCCATCGCATAAATACCAAAGAGTTTTCTGCTTTTGATTGATAAAGATTTCCACAAGTTACAGAGAACTCTCTGATTTGACTGTATGTTAATGTTTTGAGTCTGCAATTCCCTTTTGACCGGTTTTCTTAATATTGCTGTTTTATCATCACAATAGTAACATATTATCATATCATCAAGCCGTTTTGGGTAACGATGACCTTTATTCAGATAAACTTTCATAAATCCTCCTCTATCTATATTACCCGGACAAAAAAGCTCTACAATCATGGCTCCCTTTCAGGGTTATCCATTTTTTGTTATTCTCTGTGACTTCTGTGTTCTCTGTGGTTAAACATTTTCTTGCCTTAAGTGGTTGTCATGTTTCTTTGAAATTACAGGTGCAAGACTAATGCCTGCAATTTCATTTATTTTGTGGTTCATGCACTTTTTACTGAGGATTCAGTCAAATAATTCAGATTTATCTAAAGGTAAATCGTCAACTGACTTTGATACCTGAAACAGCTCCCTTTCTTCATGCTTTCCTGCTTCTATCTTGGAGAAACAAGCAGAAAAGCAGAGGCTATCAAGGCAGAATGAAAGGGAAAAGAAATCTACAATAAATTATACAATCTTCCCGCAGCATTTCTTGTATTTCTTTCCAGACCCACAGGGGCAGGGTTCATTTGGGCCTGTTTTGATCACACTTTCTCTTTTGTTAAATTGCTGAAAAAGTTCATACGGGGTATATCCTTTATTGAGCCAATTTCGTTGATGTGTAAACATATCAGTCAGCATCCCATAAAATTCTTTAAACTCTTTTTCGTTTTTAAATGTGATGGAAAAATCATCAAGAATCTCCTGATCAAAGGCCAGCCGTCCTAACATCATATTATTTAAAAATATGACAAATAAAAATTCTTCACAATCAAAGTCTGACATCTTATATTTCTTTTGTAAAAATTTGGCTGCTTTTTCATACTCGGGAAACTCAGCCATGTAATCAATCTCTTTATATTTTAAAAATTCTTTTTTTTCTGGGAGATAGTATGGCTTATGGTGAATATCTTCAATCAGTTCATTCAAGACTTCAGGTTTATCCAACAACATACCAGTTACAATGTAGTCTATATTATCTTCATACAATCCTACAGATTCGTAGAAAGAAAACATCATATTCATTTCTTTCATGCTCATTCGATTATCAAAATATCTCTCATAAATCATTTTAAAATCTTTTTTTGGTAAAAATCCATATAGATTCAGGCAAACATCCACACAAGTGAAAAAATCCTGATATCTTTGATTCATGCTTTTTATCTTATCCCAATCCAGCGTTTTTACGACACTTTTAATCTCATCAAAGATATAGACATATATTGTCGTTTCATCGTCATAATCATCATCTTCAAAATCAAAATCATCTTCTTCAAAATCAAAATCATCATCGTCGTCGTCAAAATCTTCTTCGTCATAATCATCGTCTTCTTCATCAAAATCTTCTTCATCTTCATTTTCTGATACATCTTCTTCATTTTCTGATACATTGTCGTCATCGTTTTCTTCGTCGTCATAATCATCATCGTCATCATTACTATCATTTTGTCCAATAACTATTTGATAATAATTTTTAGATGGGCATGCCAGACAGAAATCAACTAATATTTTTTTAATTCCATAGTCAACCAAACTGAGTAAAGAGTCTTCACTCTGCTCATTCATACATAACTCTTTTATGGTTTGCAAGTAATCATCATCTAAGCAACAAAATAGTTTTTCAAGATAATCTTTTTGAGTAATCCTTTGAATAATCATCTGTATCTGTTTCTGAGTGTTAAATTGGCTTGGAGAATCAGGATCATCGATAAATTCATAATGAGTACGATAAAAAACAACATTGATTTCTTCTTCATATAATGTGGAAAAATAGTCTGATAAACTTATTTCTTTCATGAGTGCCTCCATATAACATCAAAAATGAATAAGTACGAATCGTCAAGTAGATTTATCTACATTTTGCCAGCTAATGTATTAACCTTGAATCAATCGTTTTATAATGAAAGTTCCATAGGAACGACCGATTGGTAGCCAGACATGGAAATGTCTGGTATCCAATCAAAAACAAAACCCGGCACCATAGGTGTCGCCGAATAACAAATAACAAAATTCAACCGCACCTACGGTGCGAGATCGTGGGGGTGCATCTTTCCAGACGCTGACGCGTCTGGCTACCATACGGTCGCTCCTATGGAGCTTAACTTCTTTTCTTTTTAAAAAGAAAAGAACCAAAAGAAAATCTGCCTGCACACCCTGCCATATTGTCGGGACTTGCTGCGTCTATTTGCTTCGCTATTTGACTTGCAAGCCCGTCAATATTCTACCCGAATCTTTCCCATTCTACCCTCTGTTTTTTTGATAAAAGGTAAAAAGGTAATAAGGTCAGAATGTTACGGGATTGTTCTCGAAAGGCGGAAGCCCAGATCGACGCTACTGCTGTCAGGGTTGCTGAAGCCGCGATTAGCCACCCGACAGTAGCCGCCGCCGTTGCTCCAGCTGCCACCACGATACACACGGCGAGAACCACTTGTTGCACCATGCGGATTCGTCTGAGCTGATGAAGAATAGGAGCCATACCAATCCCAGCACCATTCTCATACATTACCGCTCATATCATAGATGCCCAGCTCATTCGGTGCTTTGGTGCCTGCCGGATGAGTAGTAGAACCTGAATTAGAAGAATACCATGCTACATTACCAATGATAT
>JAKQQL010000076.1:0-1092 GCA_029564175.1 Candidatus Cloacimonadota bacterium | reverse complement strand
AGAATCCAGGTTTCCCTGTAAAAATCTTCAAAACTCTCAGCTTTTTTGATGTCATAATATGATTGCAATGTGCTTAAAAAAAGAGATTTGCCAAATCGGCGGGGTCTGATGAGAAAGATAAAGGGAGTTGCTTCGATAAGGGGTATAAACATGGTTTTATCAACATAATAGTCATTCTGTTTGTTTACAGTTTCAAAGTCTGATTTACCATAAGGTATTCTTTTTATCTTATTCATAATCTCTCCTTATGACATTATTGTCTTTATTTAGATTATTGTCAAGGAGGAAATGATATTGAAATAAAGGATTTGAAAATCGCCATTTTTTCAGATACAGATTGAAATAAAACTATATTTGAAAGGTTGTTTGACAGGGTCTCTTTGTATTTTTCTACTGTCCTCTTTGTTTAAAATTTTCTGGTTAAACTACGAATTATACGATAGGTAGAGCAGCAGCGCTGTGACCGATTGGTAGCCAGATGTGGAAGCGTCTGGGAAGAGTTTATCCTCCCGAGACCACGCACCGTAGGTGTGTCCGATTTTACAATATGTGCCAGTTTGTTCAGTGACACCAACAGTGCCGGATCATTTTCATCGACAGAACCAGATATTTCTACATCAGTCTAGCATTCGAAAATATCTACAATCTATAATTCCGAAGGATTCTATCACAGCTAACGCTGTTCAGTGTATTGTAATTATGACCAATTCTGGATGAAAGACGATTAGATGTGAAAAACAAAGAGAATATCGATTATGATGAAAAAGTGAATAGAAAATATGGATAAAATGGCAATGCACAGTTCCTAAGGAACTCTTGTTTTACACAAGTTCTAAACCCCTGTTACGATGCCATTTTTAAATCTTCTGTTTTAAATTTGTGAGATCCGTTTAATCAGTGGTTTATTATCCATTTCTTCTATCAGTGGTCAAACTCTTCACAGTAAGCCAACTCCCAGCCATGAAAGACAATGATGACTTTTTTCAATGTAACCATCCCATAAGGTGGTAAGCCAAGCATCTGGCATTCATATTCATCTTCAGCGTATTGATTAAGCTGATTGGAGGCTTCCTGTATCTTCTGTTGTAAGAG
>JAKQQL010000060.1:0-5302 GCA_029564175.1 Candidatus Cloacimonadota bacterium | reverse complement strand
CTATTGGAAGACCTTCCGAATAAGAGGGAATAACAAAGAGCCGTGCATAAGAGTAAAGCTGTTTTAACCGGTCGCCCTTAACGAAACCGGGCATAATAATACCATTCTCTTCAGCCAGATTCTTGAGTTTTCTGGAATAATCAGTAGGATAATCAGTGTCACCAGCCAGAACTAGTTTAATCCCATTCATTCCTGTTGCTTTATATGCTCTTATTAAATAATCAAAGCCCTTTTCTTCCATTAACCTTCCAACACTAAGAATGTATTCATTTTCTAACAAACCCAGTTCCTGGAGATAAGTTGATTCAGAAGCCCTTTTTTGAATCTTCACGCCATTAAATAAAATCTTCGATCTATTCTCAGCAATTTCATATCTCTTCTGCATTTCTGACTTTATTACATCAGAAATAAATATAATATAATCTGACCAGGTAAGGCTTACCTTTTCAGATATTGTTAAAAAGTGCCTGGCGAATTTATTCCATTTTTTTTGAGTGTAACTAACATTATGATAAGTAAATACAACTTTTGCCCCTGATAGTTTTACAATTGGTATAAAAAAACCGGGGCCAGTGTTATGAAAGTGGACAATATCATATTTTTGAAATAAGGCATGAACCGAGGAAAACAGAGAATGTAAAAGTGTTTCCAAAGATTTTTTTTGAGGAACTTTGATATCAAAGAACCGTATATTTTTCAACCTGGCATTCTTCTTCTCCTTATCAAGATATGGTGTGCGCCGGTAAATAGTTACTTGATTTCCCTTTATTTCAGCCAACCTTGTGTAAAGCTCCTGACAATGTGTTTCAATCCCCCCCTGAATATCAGGAATTCCTCGTGTTCCGATTACGCCTATTTTCATCTATAAGTTAACTACTGGTCACTTTTATAACTTAAACATCATTCGATTATTACAGCTATGAACAAATCTCATTCCAGTCCGGAACAAAGAACTCTGCGCAACTATCTTTTATCAAAAAATTTATCAGGTTTTTTCTGACAAACAATAACATCATATGTTTGCTTGTTGAATATCTTAATATTTACATTCAGGCAAGGAACAAATATGATTTTTACTAACTTACACACTTGTGTTATTATAAGTAATGACTGTTTTAAGGGAAAACTAAGGGACCACACCTATATAATCAGGAATTATTCTAATATGGTTTGACATGGGGAATTACACACAAAAAGTACTTACAAAAACACTATCACCTTTCATCTATTACTCAGGGATTCATAATCTCACAAAACCATTTTTCGGCGGACGAGGACACATATTAATGATGCACAGGGTTGTCTTTCCGACTAAAAAGATGAGGATTCATAATCATCTAAGTCTTGAAATAACTCCGGAACACCTGGAAAGTATAATCAAGTTTTTCTTCAAGAAAGGATATGACTTCATTTCCCTGGACTTATTGACAGACTGGATATCTAACAACAGAAAAACAGACCGAAGATTTGTTGCTTTCACCTTCGATGACGGGTATAAAGACAATCTGGAATATGCGTTCCCAATTCTGAAAAAACACAAAGTGCCATTCACAATTTACATAACTAATTCATTTCCTGAAAATAAAGCTATTCTATGGTGGTACTTACTGGAAGACCTCTTAATTAATGTCCAAAGTTTGCAATACCATTTCCCATCAGGTATGGTTGATGTTAAATGCTATAACTATAGTCAAAAAGAACGGGCATTCAATATTATCCGAAATCATCTTATGCAATTAAACCACGACAACATAGGAAATGAACTTGATAAATTCTTTTCAACGTATGGTTTACAGGTTTCAAATTATACATCGGAGCTATGTTTGTCATGGGACGACATCAATACGCTTGTTGCTGATCCATTATTTTCAATCGGTTCCCATACCCTCAATCATCATAACCTTCCTAATCTATCAGATAAACAAGCATTTGCTGAAATTCATGAATCGAAGGTAATTATAGAGGATAAAATGAAGGGAACTGTCAAACATTTCTGTTATCCTTTGGGAAAATTTGGTAAGAGAGAGATGGACATAGTGAAAAAATGTAATTTCCTTACTGCTACAACAACACAAACAGGGAATCTATCTCTTAATCAATCTATTGATTTCCATTCTCTACCACGTATTCAGGTGAATTCCCTGACCACAGAAAAAGTATTGAAGCTTCAAATCAATGGATTTTATCCTGCTCTCCTTTATCTTTTGCCTGTCAATCAATAAGCAGTTATTAAGCTGAATTGACAATAAACGGGACGCAAAGATTTTCCACATCTTCATTAACAGACAATCTTTCACTAACTTAATAACTTATTAATAAGGGCAATGTAGTTGTTACGGAAAATATCCTCAGAAAAGGTTCTCAGAACATGTTTGTGACCATGAAGTCCAAAGGCAATCCTCTTATCGTAATGTTCGACAAGATCAGCAAGTTTATCTGCCATTGTTTGATAATCTTTTGGCCTTACGACATATCCACTAATATTATCTTCGACAAGAAAGGTGGCATCGCCTGCATCTGTAGTAACTACAGGCAAGGAATAGTTGAAAGCTTCCATTATACTATTAGGCATGCCCTCAGATATGGAACTCATGAGGTAAATATCTGCAGTTATATAGAATGCTTCAACTGATTCCGGATTTATTATTAGTTTTATATTTTCCAACTTTAAATCATTTATCCAGCATTGAATATGATTAAGGTATTTGCCATCTCCAATGATAATATACTCGATGGTCTTATCAATGCAAATCGTATTAAGAATACTAACTGCCTTCAATGCTGTCAAGTAGTCCTTTTCAAATGTAAATCTTCCAACAGATAATATGGTTATTTTCTCGCCGGGATTTCTTTTCCTTTCCTTCTGTAGATTATTGATGCAATTATGTATAACAGATGATTTATTAATCGAGAACCCTCTTTTCACGAAAAGGTTCATTCCGTAAGTGTTGTTAAATACCATATGATCAAGAAAAAATTTCTGTCCAAGCCAGGTTACCCAGAACTTTAAAAACGGAAGATATGAACTCCGTACTCCCCCAATGCATTTGATACCAGTTGTTAGTGAAATACAGGCTGCCATGGCATTATCCAGAGTCAGCATACCTATTAATATTCTGATGTCATTCTGTTTAACATACAATCTTAGTTGCCTCAACCTTGTAAAGAAATTTCCCGAAAGCTGGATATAGTTAATCTTTTCTCTTTCAATAAAGTCAAGGTGTTGTTTAAGTCTTGGCCATTTCTTCTGGACTATGTAATGAACTCTATACGTATTTCCTAAAGCCTTGGCTAAAAGGAGGCTCTGTTTCTCAGCCCCTCCCATATCCAATGCATTCATTAAAATAACTATGTCAAACCTGTCAGTCATAGATTCCAATTGAGTTGTGTCAAAAAAACGAAAGATCAGCCGGTGCAAGGGTCTGTTTTTATAATGCTTGTATTTTGATCCATGCTATTTATCAATTCCTCCATAATAAATTCCTGAAGCCAGTATTTGCCTTCATGAAATTCAAGTCTTTCTCCATTTAAAGTATAGTAGCCGGAAATCCCATCGCGCTCAAGTTCGCTGGGAGATGTAATATCTGTGTTTATTGAAGTCTCAATAATGCGATGGGTTTGCTCTTTTTCAGATTTAAGAAAATCCACTGCCAGCATAGTGCTGGGCATCACTTCCTTTACTTTAAAAGCCATTTTTACTACATCTAGAGGCAACTGACCTCCTTCTGACACAAGGTCCGCTCCAGAGGCTCTGAAATCATTACGTGGCTTCATCCGGTAATATCCAAAAATCTTTTCGCCTATAATTATAATCCTTAAATCATAGGGAGCATCATCTATGTACTTCTGGAAATAAACATAACCCTTCTGCTTAAAGTAAGGGAACCCGGAATTGACTCCAGTGGAAAATGCCTTTTGGATAAATCTTTTTGCAGCAGACCGTGTATTCAGTTTTTTAACACTAATAGATGATGATCCAACATTAGCTTTACTTACCAAAGGGTAATAAAAACTATCCAGCTTTGCTAAGCATTCCTTTTCATCAAAGGATATGAATGTTGGAATGATCGGCAGATTATGTGATGACAAAAGATAGTATACTCTGACTTTATCTTCATAAGTCCAAAGTTCTCTGGAAGAGGGATGGCACTTTATTTTAAGATGATCCTCAACGAAGGAGATTTTTGTTATCTGCTCATACATAGAGGCCGGATCCGAAAAAGGCCTCCAAACGATCAAGTCATAATTTTTGGCTTCCTGAATCCAATTCTCGGAGTGTATATTAAGAAACGAATATTTTATATCGTTATTCTTAACAAAACGCTCAAACTTTGGCCAATAGGTTATCAACCCAAAAGACAGGTCATCTTCGTCCTTGACAATTCCTATATTTAATTTACATCCTTTTAATACAACCTTCTCAGCAGTTTCAATAAATTCAACAAGAGAGTCCCATTCCCTTGCATTTCTTGCCTGGATCCTTTTTTGAATTATCCTTTTTGTAAAGCGATTTGTTTTAAGATACCAGCCCAGTTTGCGCTTGATGATTCTATAAATATATCTCTTCATGACCTTAGGTTTGTTTATAATTAAGAATTACAGATAGGTGGGTCTTGATGCCCAATATTTAGTTTATATTTAAAAGAATCCCTTGCATATTCAGACAGGGAAGCACAATTAAAATAATTATATATTTTCCTTTGATGTTGATTTTTAATCAAAATATTAATCAGTCCGGTTCGCTTTAATATAAATTTTATATACCGGTTTTGAACGAAAAGATCAGCTAATAATTCTGTTCTGTTCCGGTATACAAATTCTTTCCATTCTTCATCAAGTCTGGCATCATTTATTTTTGTATTAATAAGATCTATTTCATTCAGTATACGTTTTTCAATCTCGCGTGAAATGATTAAACATGGTTTTCCATTGCACTGTTCGTAAGGAATCAGCCTGTAGTCTTTAAGCCTTTTACCCTCAATCGTGAAGTTTAAAATAATGCCATTATTCCAGGGATTGTTTCTTATTGACGGCCAATCAAATATAAAATTTCCAAGGCCAAAGAATATATGACAACTACCAATTTTTTGATGCCCGCTGAACACATGCTGGTGGTTACAGACAATCACATCCAATCCTCTTTCAGCCAGAAAAACAAAATTCTTATAAATATCGGGAGTAGGCAAGCTGTAAGATTCTACTCCACCATGATACAATAATATCATGAAATCGGAATCTTCCCTATATCTTTCAATATCTTGAAGAACAGAAATTATGCTAAAAGGATTAGCGCCTGCATTAT
>JAKQQL010000058.1:0-25054 GCA_029564175.1 Candidatus Cloacimonadota bacterium | reverse complement strand
CAAAAAGATCTTGACAAATAGACTAAAGAAAATTTAAATTGTAATCAAAGTCAATATAGAAGTGAAATATAAGAAAAAAAATCTTGTATTACTTTGAAAACAAAGGGTTGGAACTTTACACCAACATTTGGGACTTAACTTTTTAAATGAATGTAGAAAACACAAAAAGTGTGTTAAGTAGGAGGAAAAATGAAAAAAACGTTTCTTGCGATTGTAATCAGTTTAATGGCAATCGTTTTATTGGCTCAAAATGCGGTTGAACCTCTTGGTTCAGGAACTATTGCGGATCCATATCAGATTGCTAATCTGGATAATCTGTACTGGATGAGCACAAATCAGTCTTCATGGTATTACCATTTTATTCAGACAGCTGACATCGATGCTACTGTTACTGCAAGCTGGAATATAGGTGATCATGATAATGATGTAAATACAGCAAATGTGCCAATGGGCTGGGTCTCGATTGGGAACAGTTCTGCAAAATTCTATGGTAGTTATGATGGTCAAGGTTTTAAAATTAGCAATCTGTATCAAAACAAGACTGCTTATTGGGGGAATTCAGGGCTATTTGGATACATTTGCCATTATCTCCCATCTACCGAACCTTATGGAATTAAAAACCTTGAACTGGTAAATGTGAATATCACAGGTAATCAGAATGCTGGAGGTATTGCCGGTTACAATGAAGATAGTCAGATTTATAACTGTAAAGTCAGCGGATCAATTACGGCTCAAAGATATGTGGGTGGAATCGTCGGTTATACCGTTAAACCAGATCAAACAACCGCTTCCGTTTTAAAATGTATCAATACCGCTACGATTACTGGTATTGGTGACAGCAGTGAACTTATCGGCGGTATTGCAGGTCAGAATGGAAACTCATTGATTGATAAGTGTTTTAATACTGGAAATATTGGTGGTGTTACAGGTATTGTCGGAGGTGTTGTTGGAGATAATGGCAGTACATCAGTTCTCAAAGAAAGCTATAACCTCGGTTCAGTTACATCTACATTAAATTGTGTTATGATTGGTGGTTTAGCAGGCAGAAATGAAAGCTCAACTATTTTAAATTGTTATAATAAAGGGCTTGTACACGGAAATGTCGTTGCTTATGCAGGTGGTCTTGTTGGATATAATAATACTGCAAGTATCACAAATTGCTACAATGCAGGCGATGTAACCGGATTTTACAGCAATACTTTTGGCAGTATTGCCGGAAGTATTGGATATTCTAATGTTAACGATACATACTGGGATAATGAAACAACTTTGATAGATGGATTTGGTGGTTCAAACGACCCTAATACTAACATTAACAGTTCAACAGGTTTATCGACTTTCTTATTACAATCTGGCAATTTTGCTAATTGGGACTGGGATACTATCTGGCAAACAAACCCTGGTGAATATCCAACATTACGTGAAAATCCTGATGCCACTCTTCCTGTTACTCTTTCTTCATTCTCTGCTGTATGTACTGCTTCAGAGACTGTTAGTATCAAATGGACAACCCAATCAGAAAGTAGCCTTTTTGGCTATTATCTTTTTAGAAATTCACAGTCCTCTTTATCAGGAGCTGACAGGATGAATGGTCAAGTCATTAGTGCTGGCAATCAGTCAACCGAACAGCAATATACATTTACTGACACTGAAGTAATAGCAAATCAAACTTATTATTACTGGTTACAATCTGTTGAATGTGATGGGTCTTCTGAGTACTTTGGACCTGTTTCTGTTACGATTATCAATGATGAAACTGTTACTCCTGTTCCTGCTTATTCATTTATTGAGAATGTATATCCAAATCCAATCAGTGCAAATCAGCCTGTAAATATCAAACTAACTGTTGGACAAAATGATCAGGCATCTATGAAAATTTTCAATTCCAAGGGTCAGTTAGTAAAACAATATAGCAATCTGAGAACTGGACAACATCATCTTGCTTGGAATGGTAAAGATGATAACAATAACAAATGCGCTACCGGAATTTACTTTTACCAGTTACATAGCAATACCAGCCATGTCAGTGGGAAAATGATCCTTATCAAATAATTAACTAAAAATCATTTTTACCACGAATATAAAAGGGTCTGGAGAAATCCAGACCCTTTGCTTCAATCTGTATTAAAATATTTGCTGTATTGAATGATTTCAGAGGTTACCAGCTGATTTCGATTTGTTGGACACAGGTAAAACTACACATCAGGCTTAATATCAGAAAGCATACTTTTTTAACGATTTCATAGAATCTAATCCTTTGTGATGCATATAGTTAGTTCTTTTTTAAAATCTAAATCTGCCAGACATTCTGTTAACCTGTTCAAGCTCTTCAGGTTGCATTTTAGAAGGCTGCCAGTAACGGAAAAAAATCTGGGGATTATCAGTATCGGTTAAATCATAGAATAACACCAGATAACCTTTATCTGAATAGTTAGATGAATAATAATCCTGCTTGAGCTGAACCATATAAATCGCTTTATCTCTAGACCTTTTAGCAATTTGTACATCAGAAAAATTCAGATTGATTGCAGTATTGCTGTTAAAAATTTTTCGAATACGGTCGATATACTCATCTTTACTTAGTTTTTGAACAGCTATTTCTTCTTTTTTAAGTTCTTTATTGATCACATCAGACAGTCTTTTATCTACAGGTGCTTTGGCTTTGACATAACCAATAAAAATCAGTGCAGAATCAGCAAAGATGTCTGCAATGCGGTCTGTTTCTTTGAGAGCAAACATGGTCTTATAATATTCAAGGAATTGGATTGACTTGAGCCGTTCTGCCTGATCACCGAGTTTTGCTCCTTTAGCCAGACTTTCATTGATATACTGATCATTTGTCGTAAAATTGACCCATGCGACTTTATTATTTTCAAGTATCAGAGAGATATCTTCTTTTAGTATCTTGCGGTTTTTGTCCTTTAATTCTATCTCAAGGGGGATGCTTCGAACCATCTGTTGAGAGCCCATCTGATATGTATTGATTTCCTGAGCTCCGGGATGTATCTTTACTTTACCGTATGATAATACTTTTTTAAACTGAGTATAGCCCTGAGAAGTGAACATATCCTCAATTTTTGTTTTTTGACCTGAACTGATGTAATTAACAACTGCCTGAACTAAATCCACAGGTGTTTCTGCCATTTGTTGCAAAGACATATCTTTATTCCCGTTTACCTGGGCTGATTGTTGACTGGCGTTCTGATTCCTGGTGATAATAAGATTATCCTGAGACCCTACTAGAGGAGAACTGATTTGATTTAAGGCAATTCGTTTGCGGTTATCAAATGGAATCCGCTGCAGACTTTCTTTTACCAGTTTAACCTCTTCATCCTGAGGAATATCTTTTAAAAAGTCATTGTATTCATAGTCAATCTGAATGGTCAGATTTTCATCATTAGCCAGAGAGTTGGGAAGGTAAATGATCCCTTTTCCATCTTTCAACTGGGTTTCTACCGGCTGAATTCCATCAAAGTAGCTTATCTTAAGATTAGACAGAGGGTTTGAGCCTGTTCCGGCATTAAAATAAAAAGTCGTTAAATCTCTCTCCACCTTTTTATTGTACACATTTATCTGAATTGAATGAAGTAGATTTTGAATTTTAGAGTTCAAATAGGGTAGTAAAACATCCCTGCTTTGATCATCATTGTAGCGAATATTGTTTTTGTCTGGATGGCTTTTTAAAAGGAGTAGCGCCCAGTAATAATGTTTCAGGGCATTACCGTAATCATTTGCAGATACTGCCTGTTCAGCAAAATGGATATATTGAAAAATCTTTTGTTTTCGATGATTGAATAGCTTTGCTCTGTCTTCCTTATTCAGAATTCGCTTCACGATCCATTTGCCGTCCTCAGCCTGACGCACTTCCCGACTAACGTTCTCAAGTATAACTGTGGAATAGGTTTGAATCAACTGCTCTGAAATCTGTTCTTCTGATCGATTATCGGCCTTTGTTTTTTCGGTAAATTGTACATTGACCTGTACGGAGATCTGTGAACACAAGTCCATAATCGCTTTCTGATCTGCTTTTTCAAAGAGAAAGTCTTCCCCTATACCAGTAATGACTTCCTGGGCAGAAAGCAGACAAAAAATCATCGTTATTCCAAACAGCAGTAAATGTATTTTTCTCATAAAGCCTCCTTTATTAGAAAAACCGATAAAAGTGAATTTGTCAAGTAAAAACTGAGAAATCCCTAATTTACGAAGCGGATAATTACTAGAGACGGTATCCTTTCCATTCTCTGGCTAGCCCGCCTAATGATGTTTCTCTGTATGGAGCCTGTAAATCACGACCCGTCTGGGCCATGGTTTCAACGACCTGATCAAATGAAATTCTATGTCTGCCATCTGAAAAGAGTGAATATCCGGCACATTCCAGAGAGCGTGTAGCAGCAACGGCATTTCGTTCAATACAGGGAATTTGTACAAAGCCATTTATAGGATCACAGGTAAGTCCCAGATGATGCTCTAAGCCCATTTCAGCAGCATATTCAATCTGAGTAGGAGATCCTCCCAATAGCTGAGCAGCAGCTGCAGAAGCCATTGCGCAGGCAGTTCCTATTTCTCCCTGACAACCTACTTCAGCACCTGAGATACTGGCATTGGTTTTTACAATATTGCCGATTAAACCAGCAGTTGCCAGTGCTTTGATGATTCTGGCTTCATTAATCTGATAAGATTGTTTTAGAAATAGCAACACAGCTGGTAAAACACCTGCTGAACCACAGGTAGGAGCGGTTACGACCACATTCCCAGAAGCATTTTCTTCTGATACAGCCAGTGCATAGGCAAAAACTAAGCCAATTTCTCCTAAAACAAAACCCATATTCTCAGCTTTCATATGATATTGAGCCGCTTTTCGGGGTACTCTGAGATTACCAGGCAAAACACCTTCATTGTTCAATCCACTGCTAATGACATCTTTCATGGTTTTCCATACATTTTCAAGATGATTCCATATACTTTTATCTTCATAAATTTCAACTAATTCCCAGAAACTACGACCAGTCTGATTACAAAAATAGAGAATTTCATCCATTGTATTCATTTCATAAATCTGGTTTTCACGTTCAGCAAAATTAATCTCATCACGTATAGAACCACCACCCACACTATACACTCGCCAGGTACCGATTTCTGTTTGATTTTGATAGGCAAAAAAGTCCATTCCGTTCGGATGTAAAGCCAGTGAGTCATCGGCTCTCCATTCAATGCTTGTTTTTTTGTCTCCGAGTGTTTTCAGAATAATCTGATCAGTAAAGTGCCCTTTTCCTGTTGCAGCTAAACTGCCATATAGTATGACTTTATAGGAATCTGCATGAGGATATTTTCGTCTGAACTCATCTGCTGCTTTTTGAGGTCCCATGGTATGACTGCTTGAGGGACCAAAACCAATTTTAAAGATTTCTTTTATAGATTCCAATTTTCCTCCGGTTTGCTGGTTAGAGTCATTCGTTTAGCACTTTTAAAAAAATAAATGTTCAATCAAAATTTTTAAACCAATGAGTATCAGTATGATACCTCCAAAGATTTCCACTTTATTACCAAAGATATCTCCGAATTTATCACCGATATACATACCTGAGTATGCCGCAATAAAAGAAACCAGTCCGATAATCAATACAGGGGTTAAGATGCTGATGCCTAATACGGAAAAACTGATACCAACAGCCAGAGCATCAATACTGGTCGCTATTGCCAAACCGAAAACAAGTAACAGATTACGGGGGTCGCATGATTTTTCTGCTTCTTCCAAAAGAGTCGCCTCATAAATCATTTTCCCTCCGATTGCAGCCAACATGGCAAATGCCACCCAATGATCATAATTTTCGATATACTGTTTAAAACTTAAGCCTGCAAACCAGCCAATGACTGGCATTAGTGCCTGAAAACCACCAAAAAACAAACCTACCCGAAGGGCATAACGAATTCGAAAACATTTTAAGGCAATTCCACTGGATATTGCCACAGCAAAGCAATCAATTGATAAACCAACTGCTATCAGTAAAAGTGTAATAAAGCTCAATTGGAAATCCTTATTGTTCTATTTTTTTAAAGAGAACTTCCAACTCTTTTAAATAGTTCTCAAAAAATTGTTCAGAATTAAGTTGTTTAAAGCTAATTTTTTCAAATCTGATATCAAAGGCACGTGAAAGTGTCCTCAATTCAATATTCAACCGGCCTTCAATACGACTAATTAAGTCTTCGTAACAGGGAGAAATCTCTTCATCAAACAGGAAAAGAATGCCTTTTAAAACAGGTTTAAGAGATAATATTGATTCAGATACCAGCTGTTTTAATCTCGATACAGAAGAATTGACAGCCATATAATGTGTAGAAATCAGCAGATATTTTCCTTTTAATTCTCTTTCAACCTGAAGTCTGACCCATTGTTTATCAAAATGCAGGTTTTTGAGATAATCTTTATCATCTTTTTGCCAAATGTTTTGATAATCAGTCTGTATATTTAAAAATTCAAGGGGATAGGAATCCAGTGAACTCGTGATAAACTCAGGAGTCATAAAAAATGGAGCAGGTATATTTTTCTTCATCAATTTACTGACACAGTTCTGAGCTTGTTTTAATTTAGATAAATCTGTTAACTGTGTGATAATTAATACATCCTCAGAATGAGGATCTTTATCATTATAGAGGATTACCTGCAAGAGCTGATCTTTCATTTCAGGTATCAAATAACTGTTAATAATTTCATGAATCTTTGTTTTATCCGGATTTCCCATGATAATTCCTTTCTGATTTAATTCACTCAGACTTTTTCTCGTAATTGTTCAGGTATGTGAGTGCGCAATCTTTTGCCATTTTACGGATTCTGCCAATATATGCAGCCCTTTCAGTAACACTGATAACACCATGTGCATCAAGCAGATTGAATGCATGCGAACACTTTAACAGATAATCATAAGCTGGATAAACCAGTTTATGGTTTATCAGTTCGTTGACTTGTAACTCGTAGTCTTTAAATGCAGAGAATAATTTCTCTACATTGGATGTCTCAAAATTAAACTTAGAAAATTCAACTTCTCTGTCGAAAAATATTTCTCCGTACTGTGTTTGATCATTCCACTGAATATATTTAAAATTATCAACGTTTTGGATATACATTGCAATTCGTTCAAGACCATAGGTCAATTCTACACTCACAGGTGATACTTCAACACCACCAACCTGCTGGAAATAAGTAAACTGAGAAATCTCCATTCCGTCCAGCCATACTTCCCATCCTAAACCCCATGCGCCTAAAGTTGGGGATTCCCAGTCATCTTCAACAAAGCGGATATCATGTTTTTCGATTTCTATACCGATTTCTTTGAGAGACTCCAGGTAGAGATTTTGGATATTATCTGGTGAAGGTTTTATAATAACCTGGAACTGATAATAATGCTGCATACGGTTTGGATTTTCACCATATCTGCCATCTTTTGGCCTTCTGCAAGGCTGAGGATAGGCAATAGCCGTTGGCTTTGAGCCTAAAGCACCAAAAAAAGTCCCTGGATGAAATGTCCCTGCACCCATATCCGAGTCATAAGGTTGTAAAAGACAACACCCCTGTTTAGCCCAGAAACGCTGTAAGTTTAATATCATATCCTGAAAATTCATGTAATCTCCAATATTTATTATGTCATTTTGTGCATGATAATTCAAGGTTTTAAAAAAGTCAAATAGAATTATCTGCAAAAGAGATTTAGATTAACGACTGCTTTGATTTTAGATAAATTGAGATAATATTAGCTATAAAAAAGGATAAATTTGTATAAGTCCTGTAGCAAACTTTAAAAAAATCTCCTGATATGAGTTCAGATTTCTGAGATCACTTCTCCCAGCTATCAGCAAGCCTCTTCCCTACATTCCTCTTTCATTCCGCTTCACTTTCTTCTAACGACAGCCAGTCAGCAGGTAATATATAAACCGTATTGCAGGAGAACGCAGTAGATGTCATATCTTTTTTCTACAGGATAGATATGAGATTTATCTTGCTTTCTAAAGTATTTTGATTAATATATCAAGAGGAGAATAGAGATGAAAGTGATTATGAAAGAAAATCAACATGACTTCCCCAAGAAAATAGGTGATTTGAGCCTTGCCTGGTATCAGCAGGGGCGGATTTGTGTAAGCAGAAAACAGAATCCTCGAAGCCTTCAGAAACAGAATATAAACCTTATCCAGATCAATCAGATTACAAAAACTCTCTGGCAGACACTTCATCCACATTTTAAAAAAGATATGGCGCTTTATGCCCTGCAATATAAGAAAAAATATCCTGGCCTCAGAAAGAGAGGTATCTCATCCTATGCTGTTTTTCTAATGATTATTCATGCCCTGATCAAACGTTTTTCCATTGCTTATGAGAATCAGGATGTTGGTTTGGCAATTCTAAAAAATCTGATATCGGTTTTATCGGTCAAAAAGGCTGTGCAATTAAAACTATTAAAGATAGTAAGGGATGACTACCAGTTAAATCATGAGGCAACGTTATATTCAGCTAAAAATGATTATCAATCTGGTGATATTGTAATGCCTGCTCAGATATCAGGTCAATGTGTCCTTCAGGATGCATACGGATAGTTTAATATACTTCAAGACAGGTGAATCAATATCATCAACCACATAAGATATATTAAACCACTGAAATAGGGAAAGTTCCGGAAAAAGAGTTTTGAAAAAGGAATGAGTATTAGTCAATTACAAAGGAAATCATTTTGGTAAACAGAGAAGAATTTATTATCAGATGAACGATAGCAAGCGCATTATCGTTAAAATTGCTCATTTTATTGAAAATATTCAATAATTTCTCTTGCCAGTTAAAGCGTTTTATGTTAGATTAATAAAAGGAGAATCTATGAATGAATTTATTCTACTGAGTGATTTAAGAAAACAGGCTTATAAAAACCATGTCAGCCATAAAAAACCAGAAAATCAGTCAAAACTGATCAACCAGATTATAGGTATCAATACGGTTAATAAACAATGGCTCGAAACAGCCAGGACTGCTTTTGAAAAAGCAGGTAAAAACACTGCTTTTATGAGAGTATCATTGCTTCAGGAAAGCCTTATCGCGATATATACCTGCGAATATGCTATGAAAAACAGTGGGATTCATGATCAGACAATAAATCAGCTAAGAGACAGGGTCGAGAATAGTTATTTTAATACCTGTCTTGAGTTTATAGAATCCTGTATTCATAATGAAAAAACGATGATGCAGTATTACAATACACTGACGGGTGCAGTTGCTTTGCTTGAAGAATACAACTCCCGACTGGCTCAGCAATACAAAGTGATGCTTAATCGGAAACAATCTCTGGTTCAAAGTATGCAAAAGATACAGGAAAGTCTGGAACTTAATCCGGTTGATTTAAATGAAAATCACCTGTATAAAATCAAAACGCTTTTAAAACATCATGAAAATGATTTTAAAGTTTCTCCCAGTTTAAGAGAAGAAGTTCTTGAAGATTTGAGAATAAAAATGGATGAGCTCATGCTTTACTATCAGGAAAAAATCTCTGGTGAAGAAAAAAATCAATTTCCCTCACTATTAAAAATTATCAAACATTTCGAAGATTTTGAAAAAACATACAAACCATTTGCAGATATTCTGGAACAAAGACGTTATATAGAATTTCTGGATAAAAAAGAGAATTTTCAACAGTATCAGGACTTTTTCAGTAATCATTACCAGACTCTGGCAGAGCTCTATCGTTACCATAATCTACCACGAAGACAAATTGATAAAATCAAGCTGATCAATGCACTTCGTGAAACGCAAAAATATTTGCATTATAAAGATATAGCCTACATTGAATTTAAAGAACTTAATCCTTCTCTCCAGGAAATGATTCAGCGTTTTGACAGCATTTTGGCAGAAGAATTCAGAGATGATCTGGTAAACTATTACAAAATTCACAACGATCTGATCAATGCGGACGAAAATGAAGAAAAAATCCCTGAATTGATTCGCTTTATCAAACACTTAAACATTAAACTGAACAATGAACAAAATCACTATCTGCATGATAAACTGATACAGCTGAGAAATGAGTCTCTGCAAAATCTGGACAACAGCATTCAGGATTATCTCAAACGCCAGCTCAGCACCTGTAAAAAGGCTGATCATCTCAAACAATTCTTTGATTTTATTCTGAATCATCTCTTTGAATTAGGAGATATTAATCGTATTGAATCCATGCAGGCTCAAAAAAAACTGTTGATTAAGGCTTATAATGAAATGGAACAGTGGATTAGTGAACTAAAAAAAGAAAATGAAATGTTTCATCAATTGCCTGAATCTAATCTAAAGTATAACCTGAAAGAAGCTATCATGGAAAGGATTCGTAAAATCAGCGAAGTGTTGCCACTTGTAAATCAATATCAGATGAGTAATGTCAGCGAGATATCACATTTGCTTTATAAAATTGAGAGCAAACTAAATGAAAATTCTTCAACAGAGGTCAATGAATGTCCAAAGCTCATTATTCTGGATCAGTACACAATGAAAAACTTTGTTGTATTTTGTAAAGAGGTTGTTAGTATTGGACGAGAGGATGATAATGATATTGTCATTTCTTGTAACTGGATATCGGCAAATCACTGCCGTCTTGACTTCAGAAATGGTGTTTTGTATGACAATGACAGCACAAACGGAACCTATGTCAACTCAGCTGAGAAAAATATCAAGGAAGCTGTCTTTGGCAATTTCAGATACTTTAATCTTGCAGAGGCTTTTGAATTTGAGTTAAAACCACTGAGTGCATTATCAGGCGCTGGATTTTCTTACCAGATGAAGCTCAACAGAATTACTGATTTGGAAATTTTCAGAGACAATCAATTGAGAGAGCTGATTCAGTCTCTTTTTAATACCGAATTCGTATTTTTAAAAAACAATGAAAAATTATGTCTGAATAAACTAAGTGGTCAGATTAACGATATGAATGATCCTGAACCAGAACATCAGATTATACTGGAGGTGTCTAATAATGGATTTTTATTGAGTGACCCGACTCATCATATCGTAAAGGTAAATTTGAATGATCAAAATATGAACGAGCTGGAACGGTTTAAAATTCTGATGACCTAGATTAAGAAAATTTTCGCAAGCAGGTAGCTTAGAGTACAACATTTTTCTGCAAGCAAGATGCTTACAGTACGATTGTTTCAAGCGGGTAGTTTAGGGTGCGGTATAAGAGGAAATTAATGTTTTTAAAAATATTTAAAAATTACTTTTGGAAGATGATCATCATTACAGGTATAATTTTCATCTCAGAATGGTCTTTATTATGGGGTTTTCAGGATATCAAAATGGAAGCTCAGGCACAAAGTGAAGCGAAAGCCCTCTCAAAACTGGATGCCAGGCTTATTGAAGAGTTTAGCCGTCAGATATCTGAACATAAAGTAATGTTGTTTGCAAATTATGGTTTGATTTGGCAAAAATCTGGTCAGGATATATCTTATAGCCATTATAAAAAAATTTTTAAAGAGCCTGGCAGAATTCAGGTCAGTAAACAAAATGATACTTATATTGCAAAATGCGAGATAGATGCCCAAATAATAAAAGATGAGGTTGCTAATATAAGTAAACTTCATTATGAAAAGGCTATGCAATATTTCAGAGAATTCGAGCGTTTTGCTTTTTATTCTTCACAGTTTGTATATTATCAAAAGTTGATTATTCAAGCTACAGATGAAATGATAAATTGTATTGAACTGGAGAAAGAAGAGCAGGCTAATGCTTTGAATGTATTTTTAAGATTTGCACATTTTTTAAGGCAGTTTACTTTCATTACGCCTCAATCTTACGTTGTGGCTGAAGGTGCAAGTTCTGTGAGTAATCCGGTCGGTTTTAAGCTATATTTTAACCATTCTGACGAGAAAATACCTTTATGCAATATTCCAATAACTGTGGAATATCCAGATAAAACAGTTCTTTATCAAACAGACCAGAATGGATTTTGTGAGATTAAAAAAGTTGAAAACAAAGTTATCCGTTATCATATTCATACTGAACAGATATTTCCTTTGGATTATATCCAAAATCCATTGTTTATCCGTCAGTTTATAAAACAATATCTACATGAAACAAAAGGTAGTTTTTTAATAGAATCCATTAAAAAAAATGGTCTGGTGATTCGCTCAGAAGAATTCAAACATGACGAATTGAGTTTTTTGTCAGGGTATTATTATCAGAGAGGTTATGTTTTTTCATCTGAAGAGAACCGTGAGACCCACATTCTTCAAGTGAAGCTGATAATCGAAGAGGACAGACCGCTTCATATTGGAGGGTATTATATGAAAGGCTATATAAAGGTTCAAATCATTAAAGAGGATGGAGAAATCATTGATAGTTTCAAAACATCTGCAAACGAATATATTAGTACAAAAGACAGAACGGTTGCGAAAAAAAACCTCCGTAATATCCTCTTAAAAGAATTAAAAAAAAGTTATAAACAGTGATTTTTTTTATTTTAATCAGGAAGGGAGCTCTACTAAAGGAAGCTGAATGATAAAAGAAGTGCCTTTGCCTTCTGATGAATTGACAGATATGCTTCCCTTATGTAATTCTATTAGTCTTTTAACAATAGACAATCCTAGTCCGAAAGTCATTTCTCCTTCAGTTCCTTTTCTTTTGGCTTTAGTAAATTTTTCAAAAATATGAGGTAACATCTCTTCACTGATACCAATACCAGTATCTTGAATTTCAATCTGGCACATGCTTTCAATATGGCTAATGATTATTTTTATGATACCATTTCTGGGCGTAAATTTGATGGCATTATAAACCAGATTGCTGATTACCTGCCAAAACCGATCTGCATCAAGTTTTACCCAAAGGGCTTTTTCTGCAGACATCATCTGAATATCAATCTGCTTTGGCTGACAGGCTATTTTGAAAGAATGTAAAAAACTGCGCATAATCTCATGTATTTCAGAATCAAATAAATCAAGACAAAAGTCATCCATCTCAATCGTATTTGCTTCAAGAAGGTCTTTCAACATCTGAAGCGCTTTTTTGACAGACTGTTCAATGACATCGACATATACTTCTACTTTTGTATTCATCTCTTCAAAACGCAATAAATCAACTACTGAAGAAATCGAGCCGATAATATTTTTCAAATCATGAGAGACTATTCTTAATATTGCATCTTTTGATTTATCCAAAGAGATGAGTTTTGAGTTTGCGATACTAAGTTTTTCCTGTTGAATCTCAATCTCCTTAAAGGCATTTACTAATTCAACATTTCTCAGACGGTAGAGTTCTTTTTCCTGTTCTTTTTCTTTGATTCTAAAATTGGTTTCTATCTGTGCCATTCTGTCTGAAATGCGTTCTTCATATAATTTGTCTTTCAGACAGATTATCTTATTTGTAGTTTCATATGCCTCTTGATAATTACGAGTGGCTTCGTAATATTCTGCCATTTTTTTTAAATAGAACAATTCCATCTCAGTATCTTTAATTTCATAAACCAGTTTTTTAGCATTATTAAAATAATCTAAGGCAATATCGAACTTTTCTTTATGAACATAAATTGCACCTAAATGAATAAAAGCGGTACAGAGTGTCTTATTCAGATTTAGTTCAATTGAGATATTAATTTGTCTTTCAATATATGAGATGGTTTTTTCATATTCTCCTTTTTCGAGCAGGATATTGCTGATATTACTGAGAACGACTGCCAGTCCGCGTTTGAAACTATATTTGTCCCAAATGTGAAGTGCTTTTTTATAATATCCCAAAGCTAAGACAAAATCATTTTTATTTCTTTTAAGGTTAGCAATGTTATTAAAAACAGAAGCCTGTCCCAGTTCATCGCCAATCTGCCGTTTGATGGCGTAGGCTTTTTTATAATATTCATAGGCTTTTTCATTATCTTTTAGTTTATTGTAAACACTTCCAATATTCAGAAACTGTTCTCCTAAAAATTTCGTTTCATTGTTTTTTTCAGAAAGATCAATTGCTTTGTAAAAGTGTTCCAGAGAAGTAAGATTATCTCCCTGTCCAGATAATATGATACCCAGATTGGAATGACACTTTATCAGTCCAAAAACATCATTATCTTCATCATAATAACGTAATGCTTCTGTCAGATATCTTTCAGCGAGCGGATAATTAGACTGAATGGAATAAACAGTTCCTACAGCCCTACAGGCATTAGCAATTCCCTTTTTATAATGAATCAGTTTTGCTTTATCGAGTGCCTGTAAAGACATATTCAGAGAATCCTGATTTTGATTTGATTTCCAAAGAATTTCTGATTGTGAAATCATCTGGTTGATATCCTGAATCAACTGATCATCATAAAAAGTATCGTCTGTCATTCATGCTCCTTTTCTTCAATGTATTTGCGAAGATTCAAAGAGAATGAGAAGGCAGAGCCTTTCTCACTGGTAGAATCCAGAAAGATATAGGATTTCATAAGTTTTGCCAGTTTCGATGCGATTGCGAGTCCTAAGCCAATACCATTGTATTCACGGGTGAAACTGCCATCGGCCTGAACAAAAGGCTCGAATATGCTGTTCTTTTTGTTATCTGGGATACCAATACCTGTATCTCTAAATGAAAATTTAATAACAACATAATTCTCATCTAGATCAGTAAGACTGAGAATAAACTTAACATGCCCTTTTTTAGTGAATTTAAAGGAATTATCAAGTAGTTTTGAAACAATAATCTTGATTTTATTCATATCTCCGTAAACAAGGGGCAATTGCTCAGGGATATCGACTTCAAAGTCAATTTCCTTAGAAGACATATAGTTTTTTCTAATATCATTGATTAGAAGTTTCAAATCCATTGGTAACAGATTTAAAGATACTTGCCCACTTTCCAGCTTTGAAAGCTCGATGATATTATTGATGACTTTTAGTAACTGGTCACTGGCATTCAAGATATGTTGATTAAAATAGCGGGATTCTTCATCCAGTTCTTTCTTTTCAAGTAAATTGGAAAAGCCTTTAATCGTACTTAACGGCGTTCTGATTTCATGTGAAATGATTGATAAAAACTCAATTTTTGCTTTATTAGCTTCCTGAGCAGATACTAAGGCTTTTTCCTGTTCCGATATATCAAGCAGAATAACAATATTGTTGATTTCATCTCCAATAAACTGCTTCATAAGTGTTTTAAGAAAATATCTTTTTTCCTGTTGATGAATAAGACACAACTTGTTAAACTGCTGTTCTTTTTCAGTTTTAAATTTCAGTGTGAAAACCAGATTTGAATCAGACAAAGTCTCTATCTTTGAACCAATTATATTTTCTGTACTTGCTATCGAAAACATTTTTTGAGCATACTGATTGAAAACACTTATTTCTTCATTTTCTTTAAAACAAATGATTCCAACTGGTAGATCATTAATCAAACTTCTGAAGTTATTCTCAGACTGGATCGTTTCAACTTTAAACTTTTTCACTTTAATCGTGAATATTTTAAAAATCATTAAAAACACAGCAATCATTAAAATAATGATCAAAGAGAATAATGTGATATTCATTAAAACAGGATAGATGATTTTCCATTTGGGGACAGAAATAATCACACCATATTTCTGATCGAAGATATTAATGTTTGAATAACCTGAGAGCAGCGCATATTTTTGGTTATTAACTGATACATGATGATCAATATAACCTTCAAGCCCACTGTCAATTGCCATTCGGATTGTTTTAAACCTGGATAATTCAGTGCTGTCAGCAGCCAGCTCAACATCATCATGAAAAACTGTGTTAAGCTTTCCTTCATTATTAATTAAAAAATACCAGCTGTCATCACCTATATAGTATTTTTGTAGTTGAGAAGCAATATAGTCTTTCAAAACAACAATCACTTTAAAGTTACAAATCACTTCATTATTTTTGTTTTTTAATGGAATAATGATTTCAACATACTGGTGATCATAATTAATATAATGAGAATACTTCATTCTTGGGATAAAATTACTTAAATTTCTGATAGGTGAAAGTTTGTAATAGTTGCCTTTATCTCTTATATAAAAACGCTGTACGTTATTATTGTTAATGACAATAGAATGAACTATCTCGTGATACTTTTCAAAAAATAATTTCAACCGGTTGATTAAATGTTGATCAACTTCTTCTTTTTCCAGAAGCTGCTCCAGATTTTCAGAATTACTTAAGTATGTAACCTCATTCTGAAAATAACTAAAATCCTCTTCAAGATGGTTAGCAAAAATTTTCGCTTGTTTTTGTAAAACCTGAAACATCAGCTTATTCTGATTTTTTAAAAGACTTAACATATTGAATACAAGTAAAATCAATATAATTGCCAGAATAACAGAATAATAATAAGACTGCTTTTTTATATGCTTCATGATACTTTCTTAAAAATAACCAGTGTCCAGTCTATCGTTTTTAGTTTTTTGTAAGTAACAAGGTATTCTCTATCATTAATACGGAAAAGTTTAATTTTCTGTTGACCCTTAATATTATCAAAGAGTCTTCTGGTTTCAATATTTTTACTCTTACTAAGCTTATATTGGTTGTTCAGGACTTCTTCATTGCTTAGATAATCAATATATTTAACCGCATTTTTATCTGGCAGATTAAACAACTTTTCAATATCTTTACTTGAAGATATGACTGTACTACTCTCCTGAAGCAACATATAGGAATAGTTTTTTAACTCAGAGATAGAACTAAACAAGTTACATGCATTTACGTCAATTCCTAGTACACCCTCCAGTGAATCCTGATAATAAACAGGCGAAATAATGGAAAAAATCCATCCTCTTCCTGCCGGGTCCATATAAGGTTCATCAGTAACTACCACTTTTTTTTCCGGATTAAACTTATTGTCTGCCAGATAATAAAAGGAAAAACTGGTGATATCTGTGTTTTGAGGATACTGAGAAAGGACATCGAACCAGGGATAAATTCGGTTGTATGAATTTTTGTCATTATAATAAATTTGTACTGCTTGTGGATGATTGTTAATGAAAGCCATAAAGGGTTCTTCAAGAGGCTCAGTAAAATAAACAGTCCTTTTTATCTGAGGATTAACAGGGATGAATCCTGTTACAAATACAGCTGATTTCCCATTATTTACTTTTTTATAAAATACATTGTTGTACATATCATACAGTGAGGGATTACCTTTATATTGATTTTGATTTTCATAAAGCTTTTCTGTGAAAAATTTAACCTGTTCCAAAGAACTCATTAATTCTATGATAGTGGAATCGGCTTTGTTAATGGCTGAATCAAGAGCAATATTCATTTGATGAGTGTCATTATCAGAACAGGAAGTTAATATCATTAAGAACAATATTCCTAAATACACGAAAAATTTCATATTACCTCCCATTTTTTTAAATAATTAGTTTTTATAATGCTTTGCAATACAGATAATTATAAGTAATGGTAATAAATTTGCCAGCTATATTTGCATTATTGATGACACTCTATGACACTATCTGGATTCAATCTATCAGAAATAAAAGAATTGTGCAAGTTTTTTTTTGCTTTTGGCACAGAAAATGGTATAATTTTAATAAAGGTCTCAAAAAAATAGAAAGAATAGAGAAAAAGGAACCATAATGACACATAATGAACCACATAATGAGCCACATACTCATGATCATCATTGTAATCATTCACATCATCATCACCATCATCTGGACCCAGAAGAAGTAAGTCCTGCTAAATTCAGATTTGTTACGCTTCTTAATCTGATTATCACCTTAGCTGAATTTATTGGAGGGATTGTTTCCGGTAGTCTAGCCCTTTTATCGGACGCAGTACATAATCTGAGTGATACAGTTTCTATCATAATCAGTTATTTTGCTTACAAAATCTCTAAAAAAGACAATGATTTAAAAAGAACTTTTGGTTATAAAAGAGCGGAAGTAATTGCCGCTTTTATCAATTCAACCAGTTTGATTATCATTAGCGGATTTTTGTTGATTGAAGCCGGAAAAAGATTCTTTGCACCTGAAGAGATCAAAGGTTGGGTAATGCTGATAGTTGCATCGATTGGTTTAGTTTCAAATTTAATATCAATGTTGTTACTGCATACTGGTTCTAAACACAATATGAATGTCAGATCGGCTTACCTTCACATGCTTGGTGATACAATTTCATCAGTTGGAGTCATTTTAGGCGGTATTGCGATTGTATTCTGGAAGATTTACTGGATTGATCCATTAATTACAGCAATAATTGCCATTTACATTGCCAGAGAAAGTTATTTTATTATTAAAAGTACCACTCATATCATGATGCAGGGAGCTCCTGAAATATCTCTGGAAGAAATCAAAAAAGACCTGACTGAACTACCGGAAATCAAAAACATACATCATGTTCATGCCTGGATGATTAATGAAAACACCTTTCATTTCGAAGCGCATGTAGATGTCAACGATCAGAAAATATCTGAATTAAATCCACTTTATGAGCAAATTCATCATATTTTAAATGAAAAATATGAGATAAACCATATTACAATTCAGTTTGAATGTGAACGTTGTGAAAATAAGGAACTGATTCAAAACAATACAAATTGCTGTTGATTTGAATTCATTCTTGACAAAAAGACCTTATTGAATTTGAGTAAAAAAAGAATTGTATATTATTAGAACGTGAATAAAAAAATGACAGGCATAATGCATGTCATTAACAATCTTTCATGAAACAGAAGGAGGGGGAAAATGGCTATTAGTGTAAAAGAAATCAGTGATGTACTGAATCAGTATGCACCTAATGATTTGTCTTATCAGTGGGATAATACAGGACTATTGATCGGAGAGAATTCTCAGCAGGTCAATCGTATTTTACTATCACTTGATGTGACAGATCAAATCATACAATATGCAGTGGACAATAACTTTGATATGATTATTTCACATCATCCCTTTATTTTTAAAGCGATTAAAAAAATTAATCACCCTGCCATTATCAAACTCATTAAAAATTCAATTGCCGTTTTTACTGCTCATACAAATCTTGATCTGGTAAAAAACGGAGTCAATTTTGCACTTGCAAAAAGGCTGGAACTAAAGAATCAACAATTTATTCAGAAAAGTATTGATAAAGAATTTTTTCATATTTCTGTATTTGTACCCGGTGATGCAGTTGAAAAAGTCAAAAAAGCGGCTTTTAACGCAGGGGGAGGATTTTATGGTAATTATCAGAAATGTGCTGCTCAATATCCGGTAAGTGGACAGTTTATGCCTTTTGATCAGGCAAATCCAGTTTTTGGAGAGCTTAATCATCTAGAATATGTTGAAGAAGTCAAGTTGGAATTCTTTGCCGATTCCATAAAACTGAAAACCATTATCAGTGCTATACTCAGTAATCATCCTTATGAAATGCCCGTATATGTTGTTAATAAACTGAATCAAGATTCCCCAAATTACGGATTAGGGCTTACGGGTGATCTGGAAGAGAGTATGAGTCTGATTGAACTGGCTGAGTTTGTAAAAGAAAAATTAAATGCACCGTTTGTAAAACTCTGGACTGCTGGTCATGACGAAGAGAAGCGGGTTAAACGATTAGCTGTATGTGGAGGCAGTGGTTCTTCATTGCTTGGGTTAGTCTCAAGTTCAGACTGTTTTGTTAGTGGAGATTTTACTTATCATCAAATGCTGGATTCATCAACTCCTTTGATTGATGCCGGTCACTATTACACAGAAGTACCTGTCCTTGATAACTTGCAGGAAGTATTGTCAATATTACCGGTATATACTGAGAAAGTAAAAACACTTGATCATGATATACAAAAATTAAAACTGATATAAACTGGAGGAAAAATGTCTGGATTTGAAGACTTTGTTAATGAACGTGAACGTCTCAATGAAAAAACGCTGAAATTTGGTCAGAAAAATATAAAACGATTCTTTAATCTTGACTGGAACACTTACAAAGAAGGTGCTCTGGATAAGAAAACCAAAGAAATGATGGGGCTTGTCGCCAGTATGGTTTTACGTTGTGATGACTGCATAAATTATCACATGATGGAATGTTATCAGGCAGGAATTTCTGATGAAGAATTGGAAGAAGTCTTTTCCATAGCCTTAATTGTGGGAGGATCTATCGTTATTCCCCACCTGAGACGCGCTGTCGATAAATGGGAAGAAATTAAAGACTATTATGCACCTTCAATTGATAAGGATAAAAAACAATTTTTTGAATATCTGCTAACTCGTTGTGAAAAGATTCTATCTTCAGAAGAAGATATCAATATTGCAATGAAAGAGATTTGTATTTTGTTGGATAAAAAGGTGCCATATTACAATTGGACTGGTTTTTATCTGGCTGATGCCCAATCCAGGATGTTGCATTTGGGAGCTTATATCGGAGAAGAAACTGAGCATACGAAGATTGCTTATGGAAAAGGGATATGTGGGCAGGCTGCAGAAACAAATGAGACGTTTTTAGTGCCTGATGTTTCTTTACAGGGTAATTATCTTGCTTGCTCTATTAAAACAAAATCTGAGATAGTCATACCTGTCTTTAATAAAAAAGGAGATTTTATTGGTGAGCTGGATATCGATTCTCATCAGATCGATCCATTCGATGCCATTGATAAAGAATATCTTGAGAATATATGTAAAGCGCTTGGAGATTATTTTTAATGTCTGATATGAACAATCTCGCTGTTAAAAGAACCCGAGGCAAAATTGTTGAAGCAAAACATTATGCCCATATTTGTGTAATCAATTCAAATAAGGAGATTATTGCTTCTTTAGGAGATCCTTTTTACTATACCTTTTTAAGATCATCAGCAAAACCTATTCAGGCCCTGCAGATCATAATAAGCGGTACTGCTGAACGATATCAGTTTACTTCAGATGAACTGGCTTTAATGTGTGCCTCTCATTATGGAGAACAGACTCATATCAATACGGTACTGTCTATTATGAAGAAAGCCGGCATTAGTTTGTCAGAATTTCGTTGTGGTGTGGCAACTTCTCTTAATCCGCAATATGCCCTTGAATTGGCAAGAAGAGGAATTCAGGATAGTGAGTTGATCAGTGATTGTTCCGGTAAACACAGTGGCATGCTGGCTGTATGCAAACACAATGCTTATCCTGTCACGAACTACCTGGATATCAATCATCCGGTTCAGCAAGAAAATTTAAGGCTGATTTCCTTATTTTCAGAATACTCTGCTGATCAAATCAGCATAGGTATTGATGGATGCTCAGTGCCTGTGTTTGCGATGCCTTTGTTTAATATGGCTGTTGCTTTTCTCAATCTGGCTGTACCAGATCAATTTGATCAGGAGACACAGCAAGCTTGTAACAAAATCTTTCATGCAATGAATGAATTTCCTTTCATGGTATCTGGTACAGGCGGTTTTTGCACAGCCTTAATGAAGGCAACAAAAGGTCGCTTAATTGGCAAAATTGGTGCTGAGGGAGTGTATTGCATTGCCTTGAAAAACGAGAAATTAGCAATATCTTTGAAGATAGAAGATGGGTCACTGACAGTTGTTCCTTCCGTTGCTATCCATACCTTAAAACAGCTAGATCTACTTTCAAATCAAGAATATCATCTCCTGGAAAAATTTCATTATCCAGATATTTTAAACGATAATGGACTTATTACAGGTCAGACAATTCCTGATTTTAAGCTTAATTTCCGATAAGTATATTTTACAATGAAGTATAGACCCGATTTGCCTGAGCAGTTGTTTTGCGGATATTCTTCTGAAAAACAACTGCACTTTCTATATTTACTTTTAAAAGAGGTTGAACAGTCTTCTGAACAGCATTTTGCCTTACTGAGAATCGATTTTGTCAGACTTATAGAGATTTCTGATCTTGCTAATTTAAAAAAATACTCAAAAGAAATTAGCCAGACAGAAAGTAAAGAAAGCCTGATTCAAATCGTTTTTCCTTATTTTCAGGAAAAATTCTATGCTGAAAAGGATTTTCATTTTCTGAATAAACCTGAAGAATTGATCATTAAACAGTCTGACTCTTTAGATAATAAACGCCTATTTCCCTTAACGATTCTCTTGCATAATCTGAGATCAGCCTTTAATGTGGGTGCAATCATTCGATCAGCAGAGTGTTTTGGTGTGGAAAAAATCATCTTTTCAGGTTATACACCTCTGCCTGACCACCCTAAAGTAATTCAAACCTCAATGAATACCAGCACAAAAATTAATTGGGAAAAATGTATCAATCTTGATCAGTGTCTTCATGAGTATAGGAATCAGAATTATGATATTTATGCTTTAGAAACAGCTGAACCCTCTGTCTCACTGTTCACTCACTCATTTAAAAAGAAAAACTTACTGATTGCCGGTAACGAAGCACTCGGACTTGATAGAGCAGTTCTGGAAAAAGTGGATTATATTCTTCAAATTCCACTCTTTGGCTGGAAAAACTCTCTCAATGTTGGAACAGCTACATCAATTGCCTGCTATGAAATCATCAGGCAGGTCTATTAATCGGTTTATCTAAACTTATAGCTTGTTTATTAGAAGTGATTAACCGGTTTTATGCATTTTAACAAACTCTTAAAAAACTTATTTAAGCTTTTAGAACACCAAGTCTGTTTATAAACGTATAAATAAAGTGTTTAAAGTTCATTTTACCAGAATCATTCGGTAAATCACAATTTTTACAAGCTTTTTGTAATAGAAAGCCCAACGCATAAAGTTCAGAAAATTATGAAAGCAAGCAAGATGTTTGTTTTTTGATGGCAAGCCGTTTTACAGTGATTTCATATAATTTTTGGAGTGGATTGAATGAAGGATTCCCTTGAAAATGATGAAAGTATTAAAAAATATAAAAAAACATTTGACATTTTTATAGGTTTCAAATATAATAAAATGCGAAAAATGATGATGGAGATAACATGAAAGATATTCAGTCGGTCGTAAAGCAAATGGATTTCTTTGCTAATCTGAATGATGATGCGATTCAGGCAATATCGGCTCTGTTTACGGTAGAAGAATATATACCGGGGGAGATCGTTTTTGAAGAATTTACAGCAGGCGACAGTTTTTATATTATTTTAGAAGGTCAGGTAGAGATTTTTAAGCATTTAGGGAAAAGTATTGATACTGCACAGGCTGAACTGGATGTGCTTTCTCCATACAGTTATTTTGGTGAAATGTCTCTTGTGGATGATTATCCACGATCAGCGACTGTAAGAGCAAAAACCAATGCAACTCTTTTAAAAATGACAAAAAAAGTGTTTATTGATTTGTGTATGCATTATCCGATGATAATCTTCAACTTAATGAAAACCATCTCACACCGTTTACGCAATACAAATCAGAAATTTGTGGATATTGTTGACCGAATGATAAAAGAAAGCAGAATGGCCGCAATTGGTACTGCAGCGAGCAAGATTATTCATGATATTAAAACACCCATAACCGTAATTATTTTAACGGCTGAGATTATTGCAAATATGTATGAAGAAACGTCTGATTTTACCAGTAAAATAATCAAACAAGCCAAAAATCTGGATGAAATGATTCGTGAAATATTAGATTTTGCACGTGGAGAGCAAAGCTGTCTTGCCTTGAAAGAAGTCGATTTACATGAATTTTTTGAAGATCTGGAAACGTCTATGGGTGCAATAGCTGAAGCAAGAAGTATGAATCTGATTATCAATAATAAAATTGATAAACCTGTCGTTTTTGATGAAGGCCGATTAAAACGATGTGTTTCTAATGTAATCAAAAATGCTTTTGAGGCAATTGATGAAGAAGAATCTGTTTATGTAACAGCTACGCTTGAAGATAATTTTATGAAAATTGAAATCCAGGATACCGGAAAAGGTATTCCTGAAGAGTTGATCGAAACCATTTTTGAACCATTTGTCACCAAAGGGAAAAAAGGTGGCACCGGATTAGGGCTTGCAATCTGTAAAAAAATAGTGGAAGATCACAAAGGAAAGCTCTTAGTTTCTAATACGCCTGAATCAGGTGCATGCTTTAAAATGTTCATTCCTTTGATTAAATTGCATTAAATAGAATAAATTACTTGCCAAAATAAGCTATCTGGTTTTTTTTGGTTTTATGATAGAAGTGAAGGAGAAGGTACAATGTCAATCATGTGTGATGTTTGTGGAAAAAAACCTTTAAACGGTAATCTTCGTTCTCATTCAATGAGTGCAACAAAAAGAAGATTCTTACCTAATTTGCAAAAAATTAGAGCAGATATAGATGGCGAAATCAAGAATATTAAAATCTGCACTGCTTGTTTAAAGAAAAACACTGTTAAAAAAGTCGTATAAGTTTTTAGACCGTTATTTATAACGGTCTTTCTCTTTTAAAAAATCAAATTGGGATTAACCCGTAAATTAAAGCCATTTATATTGTTACAGATATTCAGATGGAGCTCAAAACACTTTACGGTTTAATCTCAATTTATCTTTTCACAGAAAATTGAAGATTTGGAGATTGTATGGAGATTATTTTAGAAACTATCAGCTATCCTGAAGGAGCCAATATCATATATGGCCAGTCACATTTTATTAAAACCGTAGAAGATCTTTATGAAGCCATGGTTAACAGTGTTCCCAATGCGAAATTTGGTTTGGCTTTTAATGAGGCATCAGGCCCTTGTCTTGTCCGAAAAGACGGTACAGATACGGAGTTAATTGATTTAGCCGCTCAAAACCTAAAAAAACTGGGTGCAGGTCATACTTTTTTAATCATTATGCAGGATTGTTTTCCGATAAATGTCTTGCCTGCGATAAAAGATTGTCGTGAAGTAGTCCATATTTTTTGCGCAACCGGCAATCCTGTACAGGTGATAATGGCTGAAACTGAACAGGGTCGTGGTGTACTTGGTGTCATAGATGGTAATTCACCCAAAGGAATAGAATTAGATTCTGATGTGGGTAATCGTAAAAAATTCCTCTTAAATATAGGCTATAAACGATAAAAACAGAACAAGTGATACAGGAGGCTTTCGCCTCCTTTTTTTATTCCCTTTAAAGATGCTAACTCTTAAGAATGCGATAAAGAAAGAAAGAAAAGCCCTATCTGGATTTTGTTAAACAGATAAAACATCTAATATCAATGATAGTAGTTGACAAAATATGATTCCAATAA
>JAKQQL010000501.1:0-2330 GCA_029564175.1 Candidatus Cloacimonadota bacterium | reverse complement strand
GCAACCCAACAATCCATGCATCTTCCGCGCGAACAAACCGCGCATTCATTCCCTGCCCCGGCTTCTGATAACCGGATCCTTATGCCTCATTGATTTCAATGATGACATAAGGCCGCTTATCCGTAAGCCGGTTGAAGATTTATTCTGTCCAAAGAAAAGCTTTCATTCATCTTAAAGCCTTGTCCTCTTCTTCCATCACTATTGATCTCAGTTCTTCGTCTTCAGGCTCTACTTCCATAAATTCAAGGTCTTCTATCTTTTCTTTTTTTAGAAGCATAGAGAGCTCCTATTTGTTTGGGGTTGAAAACATAAGTTATATCAAAAAATGTTTATCAACATTTAATATATACTTTTTTAATTCAACATTTTCATCCCAATACTCAAAAGATTCATCATTAAAGAGTATTTTAATTTTATAACTTATATAGATAATTGAACTGTTATATATTTTATTTTCACACACTATATACACCGAATCATATTCTGTGCCTTTTTTCATATTATTTATATCAACATTTTTTGCTACTACAATTCCTTTATTACTAATATTAAAATTTTCAATTTTAATAATATTATGATTTTCATCATACACTTTCAAATCAATATACTCAAAGTATACATCCTCTTCATAGCTAGAAATGCTTATTTTGAAATATATATTTCCAGCAAAGTAATTGTTTTCATCTTCTGCATAACTTTTAGGAGAATCCATTGTTAAAGTAAAATTACTTGTATCTGAATAAAATACATCATCTGAATCTTTTGATTTTCTAAATTCAGTAACTCTTGTGCTACATGAAAACAATAGAAAAAGCAATATACAAAATAAGCATTTTTTCATTCTTTTCCTCCAATATAATCACTTAAATCATAATCAATATTTTTGCCAGCAGATTCGTAAAACACGTGTGCGGGCAGCAACAAAAGATTCATCCCATTAAATCTATCAGAATGAACCTTGTATACATTTGGTTTTATCATTGTATTACCTGGCGACAATTTACCTTCATTAAATTCGAAATGCAAATTATCAACACGCATTGAACCTTTATGGTTTCCGCTCAATCTTATAAATTCTTTGACTTTCCAGTATTTTAATTTTTCAGCACGAGATTGCATTTCTTTCAAATATGACTGTTCCGACCAATTATAAGTTTTTGTTTTATTATTAGAATCATATATTGGAAAACCAGTAGGTCCCCAAAAAGCATCACCTTTGTTAAAGAATTGCTCTTTCCATTTATTTTTCTGATCATTAGCAGCTTCATCACATGCTTTATCAATTGCAGTTGCTCTTTCGCTTACAACAGGATCTTTGCTTTTTTTCTCTTTTTGTAAACTATCATATAATCCTTTTGATTCTTTTCCTGTTACCCATTTCGGTCTTGTTTCCTGCCATCCTTTCAAATCATAACTAGGCGATTCTACTTCATTAGATTTTCCGGTAGGGTCAGTTATTTTTACTGGATTATTTCCTGCATAATGATAAAGGTTTAAATTGATGGAATCATAAATTCCTCCATTTGGTTTACCTTCCAGATAACTTTCCAGTATCGGATCGACACTCAGCCACACACCAGTCTTCGCATCTCTGTATCTTGCACCATGGTAATACAACCCAGTCTCCGCGTCCTGTTCCTTCGAGGTAAACCGAAAATGTTCTCAAATTTACGAATGACGCGCGCGACATACAGCTCTTTTCCTGAAACATGTTATCAAAGATCAGATTAACTAATATGAGTATTTAAAAAGGAATGTTTCAGCGCGTCAAGTATGAATTAATCAACAGATCGCGCCGCGCAACTTGCGAAGCATAGCGAGCGCACCGATAAATTACGTTATGTAGTCATTGCCTGCAATGCTGCATAACGTAATTTATCCGGAAGTTGCGCGTTCACTGTGTTATTTCTTTTCCGTCACACGCGTAATCGTGGATGGATTTTTGCTTGTTTGTTCCGCGGAAAGGAAGAGCTCCCCTTTCTTCTTTCAGACTGCTTCGGCCGTATCTTCGCGGCGGATAAAAAATATTCACAGCCTGTCTCACCCGGATTTCTTTTCTCAGGTTTTCCAGCGCGTTTATATATCCGTCATCTATCTCTACATAATAACCGTTTTCTCTCGGGTGATACTTCCGATACAGCTTCTTCAGACTCTCGATTTTCAAACGGGTATATTTTACAGTTGTCTCGATGCTCTCATGTCCCAATAGCTCCTGCACATATCTGACGTCCGCTCCGTTCTCGAGTAAATGCGTAGCGCACGAATGCCGGATGCTGTGCAGAGTCAAACCCTTGCGCCTTATTCCGCTTAAAGACAAAAGCTTTCTGAAT
>JAKQQL010000052.1:0-3148 GCA_029564175.1 Candidatus Cloacimonadota bacterium | reverse complement strand
TCACATCTATGGTTCCGAATCTAAGTACAATTTATGATCTAAATGGCTAGTGCTTTCCTTGTTGCGCGCTGGTGCTTTCCGTGAAGCGAAATGGTGCTTTCCTTAGTGCGATTCAGTGCTTTCCTGAGCATGAAATATTCAGATATATCGCTTTATTTCCGTTTAACGGGTCAAAATCAGGCTCATACATCAAGGTATCACCATAATCAAAAAGTATCATCTTTGGCTTGTTCATATACATCACCACTTTCTCTCAAAGTCTATACTCATTATAGCATTTATTCCTGTTCAAAACGGTATAAGAATTAAAACGCAACAACTTTTCTACGTTTTAGCTAACCATCTCATATTTACAATAGTACAATAATATCATTTTGCACAACAGAACACACTATCATCTTTTTATTTAGCATTTTCATTTATCTATATAAAGCTTCCAAAATGGTGTTTCCGCTCAGTTTGTTAACCTCGGTTAACAAGAAAAGTCATAAAAAATGGCTATGTACAGCCTTCCGAAATCCCGTAAGGGTACGGTAAGGGTACAAAGCCTGTTTTTATATCACACGTAATAAAAATAAGATACCCCGAAACAGCTATGTTTCGGGGATTTTTCTGTAAGTTCATGACTAAAAAGATGACATACGAAAAATGGCTATTTTTCGGACTTTGTCAAAACAATCATAACATTATAATTTATGTAACTGGTTTTCGCTTTGTAGATTCAGCTCCATGTGTTAATGGCACATGGAGCTTTTTGTTTTATTCAGATCCGATATTCCCTGCACAGTTAATCTGACAGGTTTCTCTCAGGTTATGTGATCAAACGATTTTCTTAAATCTTACAGTATTGATTTGCGTTTTATTTCGATTACGTCAACGTCTTTTTCCTCTAATAAATCCTCAAATTGCTCGCTTCCATACCTCTTTATGTATTCTGATTCTTCTTTAGAAACGAAGAATCCCATATAAATATGGCATGTATCGACGAATGCAAATCCTTCAGGCAAAACATAAACGTCGGTGAAATACAAGGCTGTTTTACCGCATTTCTCAGAAAATCCTTCAATAATGCTATCAGCTCCTTCTATGAGAAGACCTCTGCCAATATTCATATTATTTGATAAAGCATAGAATAGGGAATTTGCAAATATCTCTGCACTTTCATCGTAGAGATCATCTACGGGGAGTATCACTTCACAACAGTTTCCATGACAGTCATGTTTTGATAATCCCAAAGACGAAAAAACCAAACAGTCTTTTATTGCATTCGGAAATCCAAGAATCTGTATTTCATAATCGCCATTGGTATAAACGTCAGTTCCTATGTAATCGCCTAAGAATTGATTGTAATGATCAAGAATTGTTTCTCCTAAGTCCATTTATATAACCTCTCTTGTCACTCTAATGCTATTACTTTTCCAATGATGCATTCTCAATTTGATCATCTAAATATTGAATATCTTCTTCAGTATTATCCAGTTTTAATGCTCGTATCTTTTTTGAATACTGAGCCGCAACAGACAAGTTCTTCAATGCTACTAATTGCCAAGCAATGTCAGTTAACAAACAGTATTTTGATTCAATATTCATTGATTGATATGCAGAACTTCTTTCTATAAATTGTCCTGTAATTACTGCTTTCTCATATTGCTTGGTTATACAATATATACTAAACAGTTCCTGATTAATAATAGTATTTTCTGGATCGTCGGTTATAAGCTTTTCAAGAATAAGTTGTGCCTGATCAAACTGAAAATAACCATACATAAATATTTGAGCTTTATACAAGAGTAGTTCAGGTGTTTTCTTAATATTTAGTAGTGCATTTAAATAATACAGCCTGTCACCATCAAGATCATTTGCAAGTTCTTCAAGTTCTTTTTCAGATTTCTTGCCATCCTCATCTTTATAAGCATCTTCTAGGAAGTCTTTTGTAATGACATAATTAATATATTTATCTTCATCATCAGAAAGAGAATACTTCATAATGTATTCAAGCACTTTAGGAACGAACTCTTTTCTCGCAAACTCTGAATCTGCATACCAAACCGGAGATTGTCCCATTCCGTGACCGGTACCTTCTTTTGAAGCATTGGGTACTATAAATGTTCGTTTATCTTCTGGTAATAAATAACAATCCTTTGCAGCTGCGTCTGTAAAATAGTAAGGAAAGAAATCTTGCTGAAGATGAAAACCATATGTATTTATCTCTTGCCACCTGCGATAAACTGTTGCATGTTCATACCAGCCAACGATAACTCGGGTTCCAAGTTCATCTTTTTTTGCTGTCCAAATTACAAGGACATCATCAATTTTATCTTCTTTATAAGCTGCACCAACAATACGATCAAGATTAATTTGATTTGCTTTAAATGGACAGTATCCATAGCAGCGTCCATTATAATCTAGGAAATTAAACTTTTCATGAGCATCTTCATTTTCAGCAACCCAACTACCGCCATATTTGGGTTTATCATCATCTGAGATTCCAACATAATGGTTCATATAAGTGATATTACAAAAAATAACTTTTTTCATAGTGAACTCCTTTCGTTACGTGCACGAACTATGTTTTCTGTATTTTTAGTATACCATGTATAATAAAGCAATGTGTGAGTGGTTCTCACATTCTATACTCATTAAAGAAATCAAATTCTCCAAAAGTATAATCCAGAAAATGATTGTGTTCTGAAGTATCTGGATATAAACGCTCCAGCCTACGAAATTCTTTATTATGCTTATCTATCAAAGTGTGCAATAATTCATGGTATATGATAAACTTAATACATTTCCTTTTAACGCTCGATGAATTTAAGATACGGTTAACTAAGATTAGATTATGCCTTGGATCATAAGCACCAAAGTATTTGCAATACGCTTTATCAGTCCATAAAATATCAGGAATCTCAATATGTTTCAAGGATAAAGCTGGATCATGTTTTTTATTAAACATCTCCTTTATTACCTCATCTCGCATCCTTATTAGGTCATTATCATTATACTGAGGTTGGAATTGTCAAGAAATGTGCAGTCGGAGAATACCCAAAATCTTGGATAGGCAGATATCAGGCAGCGTGATGAGACAGCCCTGTTGAAGTTCTTAGTGCCACAGGTGGGAGACCACCTTCATTGAAGCTGTTGATCCTTT
>JAKQQL010000051.1:0-4735 GCA_029564175.1 Candidatus Cloacimonadota bacterium | reverse complement strand
AGTCGCTCCGGCAGTATATCCTTCACCAAAGCCTGCACTTAATGAAGCAATACCCGTACTCAGAGCAGCACCTGTATATAGTAAAACTTTTGCAATATCAGCTTGTAAAATCATTTTTACTCCTTCTTAGTCTGCTATTTCCATTGAAAGATAGGTAAGGGATAACATGGTAAACACAAAGGCTTGAATTGTTCCGGCAAACATGGTGAAAAACATATTTAAACCGACAGGAACGATAACAAACTTTGTCAGATTCGATACCACCAGCGTGATAATAGCCCCACCGAATATATTTCCGAATAAACGGAAAGAAATAGAAATGACTTTTGATACTTCACCGACTATATTAAGCGGTGCCATGACAAATATAGGTTCGCAAAAACCTTTGATATAGTTGGCAAAACCCTTTTTTCTTAATGACATAAAGTGCACCAGTCCAATACTCATAAAACCCAGCCCCAATGGCACATTCAGGTTACGGGTAGGTTCACTTATACCCGGAATCGGTAATAAAGCTGTCCAGTTACACATCCAGATAAACAAGAAGATTGTGATAAAGAATTTTGTAAAGTTCCTTCTGTGATCACCCATCGTTTCACCAACCAGGTCATCAAAGAATTTATAAATCATTTCAAATATTAATTGAACTTTTGAAGGTAGTTTAGAGGAGTTAAAACGAATGTACAAAGCAATTACAATAAAGAAAATATCAAGGAAAAGCAACATGCGATACAATCTGAAATTGAGAATGGCTGTTTTTTTCCCAAACATCTTTACAAAGGTGTCATAAATCGGTTTACTGCCATAAGTGAAAATCCAGGGTTCTTCAATATTCTCTTCAACTACAAACAGATCTGGTTGAATTTCTTTGTCGATTTCATGAGTCATTTTCTCATGTTTCTTTTCCAGCCAAATCTTTTGACCTGTTTCCGGATGCGTTCCAATGTGTAGAATGCTTCCTAAAAATAACTTCATAATAATAAGCTCAACTACGAAGAAGATTAACAAAATGGTCTTGATTGACATTTTTTTATTCATCATCATTACCCCTATAATATTTTGCCCAAGGGCTGTTTTTTATCGTTTCATAAGCTGTATGAATGAAGATTGCCAGTTGTGCACTGAGTAGTCCTACTCCATACAGTACTATGTTTGGTTTTATAATTAAGATCACTGCTACTGACCAAACTAATAAAAACATATATCTGAGATTAAAGCCCAGCCATGCATTCTTAGTACTTTCTTTTTCGTTGTAGCAGTTTAACTGGTTGACCTGTCGGTACAGCCAGTAAAAATTAATTGCACTTGCCACTGATCCGAATAACCACCCTATGACTTCTTTAAACAACATTGGCATTATAATTAATAATGGAAGGTTTGTCAAGAAAATTATAAATAAAATTCTATTCATAAATTTTTTATTAGTCATTCATTTTATCCTGTTTTTTAAAATATTGAATTATAATATGATAGTCTGCCCAAAATCCGGTTGCCACCCCTAAAACCGCTCCAAGGATGAGAAATAGGTCATGTAAGAAAAAAAGACGTTTTAGATAAAAAACAATTAAAACCCATAGTAAAACTGAAGCAATCATCACTAAACCCAATTGGGTTAATAAAGTTAAAGCCGATAAAATTCCTTTATCGACTTTATAATTTAAACCGTTCTGATCAAGAAAACTTTTCTTGCTCATTTTATCTGCTCTTCTGAAGTTACTGAAGTTGCACTTTCTTTCAGAGAATTCATAGACATATTGCCATTAATTTTTGCACCAAGGCTTATTTTTAAACTTTCTGTTCTAATATCACCTGTTACGATAGCATTTTTTTCAAGTTCTATATATTCAGTTGCGGTTAAATTTCCTGTGATATTCCCTGCATTGAGTATATGCGCTGCTTTAACATTGCCTTCTACACAGGCTCCTTCACTGATTTGGATATGTTTGTCTGAAAAAATATCACCTTTGATTGAACCATCTACTCTGATAGAATCAGCGCTGTTTATATGCCCTGTGATTTGGCATCCTTTGCCAATGATGGTTGAAAATGCGGGCGCTTTCTCTTTTTCGTTAAAAATCATCGATTTTGTCCACCTTATCATTGTGCAACAAGCATCTTGCTCGTATCCTTTATTCTGCAAGCTGACAGTTTTCGTACTACAAGCATCTTGCTTGTAGCCTGCTTTCTGAAAACTGACAATTTTCGTACTACAAGCATCCTGCTTGTAGCTTTGTCTGCAAACATAATGCTTGCTGTTCAGCTTATGAAACATCAGTTCCCAGCATTTTCATGATTGCTTCTAACTCATTTTTGTTTTTAAAAGCAATGACTAATTCGCCTTTTTCTTTCGCTTTAGTTTTGATCTTTGAATTTTTGCCAAAGCGTGATTTCAGATTTTTTTCATAATGATTGATAATATCAGGAGAATAGTCTGTTTTTTTTGCTTTTTGTGCCGATTTGCTTTTTGGATTAGCGTATTTGGCTGCCTGTTCTTCTGCTTTTCGGACTGACATCGCATTTTTTACAATGAGCTGAGCAAATTCTTCCTGATGTTTTTCTTCTACCTGAAGGATCGCCCGTGCATGACCGGCAGTGATTAACTTTTTGTCCAGCATTTCTTTAATCGATTCAGATAGTTTTAACAGACGCAGGGTATTGGTAATTGTCACTCTGTCTTTACCCATGATATTGGATACATCTGCGTGAGTAAATTCAAATTCATCAATCAGCTGTTGATAAGCTTTTGCTTCTTCCAGAGGGGTTAAATCTTCTCGTTGAACGTTTTCTATAATAGCAAAAACCAATTTTTCACGTGGAGATACTTCACGGATGACAACAGGGATTTCTGTCAAGCCTGCAAGTTTGGAGGCTTCCAGACGTCTTTCACCTGCGATGAGTTCATAATACACATTATCCAGCTGAGAGACGATAATGGGTTGTATCAATCCATTTTCTTTGATTGACTGAGATAAATCTCTTAACTTTTCCGGATCAAATATCTTACGTGGCTGATATTCATTGGGTTTTATCAATTCAATCTTTAATTTTGTTACACTACCATGAGTGGTTGAACTTGTTTCGTCTTCTTTTATCAGGGCTGATAAGCCTTTTCCTAATCTTGTCATCTTTCTGTCACTTCCATTGCTAATTGCAGATAATTCTGGGCACCAAGTGATTTGATATCATAGTGCATAATTGATTTTCCAAAGCTGGGTGCTTCGGAGAGTTTTACATTTCGTACAATAACGCTTTTAAATACTTTTTCTTTAAAATAGTTTTTGACTTCAATCGCTACCTGATTGGATAAATTCAGGCGTTTGTCAAACATGGTCAGTACAACCCCCATAATATTCAGATTGGGATTGAGGTTTTTTTGAATCAATCTGATAGTATTGAGTAACTGACTAACCCCTTCCAGGGCATAGTACTCACATTGAATCGGGATAATAATATCGGTACAGGCTGTCAGCGCATTAACGGTTAACAAACCTAATGATGGCGGACAGTCAATGATAATATATTCATAATTATCTTTGATTGTGCTTAGGGCTTCTTTAAACTTTTGTTCACGGGCAAATTCATGCACGAGCTCTACTTCAGCGCCTGTCAGGTCTATATTACTGCCAATCACATCAAGACAGGGAATAGACGTATGTTTAATTGCTTTCTCCGCTGCTACTTTGCCAATCAGAACATCGTAAGAGTGGTAGCTCAGCTTGTCTTTATCTACGCCAATACCACTGGTTGCATTTCCTTGTGGGTCTAAGTCAATCATCAGGGTCTTTTTTTCATAAATCCCTAATGCTGCCGCTAAATTGACAGAAGTGGTCGTTTTTCCTACTCCGCCTTTTTGATTAACGATTGTGATGATTCTTGTCATTTTTTTATCTCTATAATCTTTCTTTCACCTAATAATGGATTGGATAAATCGCTTATCTGGTAATGGTCAAATATTTCTGCATCTTCGATCAGCTTAGCCTTATATAAGTTGATAACGCCATTTTCTTTTAAAAGTTTCAGCATGATTTTCTTATATTGGGGCAATATTTTGACTGAACGGCATATAATCCGGTCAAATTTACCATACCACACACTATCGATATCCTCTATTCGTGAACAAACAAAATCAGCCCTGTTTAAGTCAAGCTTTTTACAAAAGTTTTTTATCGAATTGATTTTCTTATGGATAGAATCGAGGAACACAAGTTGATTTTCCGGAAACAAAATATTTATTGGTATTCCTGGCATTCCTCCGCCAGTTCCAAAGTCCAAAATAGTCTCATTTCTAATGTCAGAATAAACTTCCGCCAAAGAAACGGAGTCCATAAAATGAATCGTCCATATTTCTTCCGGATTCATTTTTCTGGAAAAGAGATTGATCTTTTGGTTTTCTTCAACCAAGAGCTGATAGTATAAATCGAACTGATAACGAATGCTTGCTTCGTCTTTTCCGATCTTTTTTAGATAATTATAAAATTCTTTTTTTAAATCCATAAGAAAAGAATAATAAATCTGTTTAATTTGTCAATACAATTTTTGTTTCACGAGCTATTTATATGATATTCATGCAGATAAGCAGAAGAAATATAATGAGTAATTCTCTTTTTTGAACTATAATCCAGACAAATCGAACTCATATCTCCTGTAAGTGTATCCAGGGAAATATTCTGATGTCTGATCTTATAATTCAAACGATAAGCGTAACGGACTCTTTTTATCATTTTCATCTGTATCA
>JAKQQL010000044.1:0-15378 GCA_029564175.1 Candidatus Cloacimonadota bacterium | reverse complement strand
AAAAAGATCTTGACAAATAGACTAAAGAAAATTTAAATTGTAATCAAAGTCAATATAGAAGTGAAATATAAGAAAAAAAATCTTGTATTACTTTGAAAACAAAGGGTTGGAACTTTACACCAACATTTGGGACTTAACTGCATACTTTTCAACAAATCTTATTTTTTGTAACTACTCAGGTACTGATTGTTTTTATAAAATACGGTAATAAGCTGAGCAATAATTGATAAATTGAAAAACACTTGTAGGGATTTGCGAAGCGAAGCGCCGTAAATCCGCTTAGGATACCTGTATGATACACGGAACAAGGTATTTTCCTTTTTGTCTTTCGGATGTACTGCACTACGCAAGCTACAGACCATTATGACATTTTGCAGACACACATTTATTGTGTAAACTAGTAACTGAGTAGATACTATTTTTTATAAATTTTCAAAAAATTTTTAAAAAAAGACAAGATTCCATGTTTCTGTCCAGGTAATATATATAGAGGATGATCTTCACACTTATTCAACAAAGCTGGCAATAGATTCACCCATTCTGATGGTTGTTTCAAATCCTTTTCTGGTATTATCCAATAAATCTTTATCAAACTGAATTGTATCTTCTTTGAATAGCAGTACAACAGTTGAACCACCAAATTTAAAATACCCTTTTTCCACTCCCTTCTCAGTTTCTATACCTGGAACATAAGTCTGTTTAATGCCACCAACAAAAGTAGCTCCAACTTCAATCATCAAAATATCTGAACCCTGTTTACTTTTTAAAAGACAGATTTCTCGCTTATTCTGATTAAAAATCTCGATATTTCGTCTTAAAGCCAGAGGAGAAACAGAGTAATATTTCCCTTTAATCAAAACGCTTTTTGAAGGGATACAGGAAACTGGGAAATGAAAACGATGATAATCAACCGGAGCCAGTCTGATGATCGCCATCGAAGCATTTACAAACTGTTCTGATAACTTTTTATCTGCAATAAAACCAGTTATATCAAACGAAGTACCTTTAATGTAAAAATTCATAGACTGATCTGCTTTTTCAAAGACCAAAATTTTACCATCAGCTGGAGAGATGATCTTATTATCATCATCATTAACGAAACGTGATCCTTGTTTTAACTTACGAGTAAAAAAAGCATTGAAGCTTTTAAACTGATTTTCAGATAAGAGAGAGTCATTCATATCTATCTGATAATTGCGGATAAAAGATTTGATAAGAAATCTGGAAAGAAATATGTCCATAAATAAACCCTGTAAATACTGAATTGGTCTTCCACAAAAGATAGATTTTAACAATATTTTTCCTAAAGGACAAGTATATAAAAAATGAACAGATTTTTTACCAGGTACGTTTTCTTCGTATAATATTCCGGTTTTACGATCAGTAAACAAGATAACATCTTTTTTGTCAATATCAGATTCAATTGTTATTTGAAATGGGAAAAACTTTATTTTCATTTAAACATCTCTCCTTTTAAATGGAATTGAGGCCGATCCTGGATCGGCCATCAATTCGAAGTTTTTATAATTATCTGCAAGAAGTCGCTTTTCGAACTACAAGCATCTTTCTTGTAGCCTCCCAGCAGATTTTTCTTTTTCGCAAGCTGGTAGCTTGCGCTACGCTCGTTCGACAGCTTGCGGTAATTATTATTCTGTTGGGAACCAGTTAATCAAGAAGTTAATATGGAAAGTAGATAAAATGGTTCCTAATGTCATAAAGATTAATATGAGCAGTTTTGTATAATCCTGAGCTTTCAGTGTACCTAACAGTAAGGCTTCTCTTGCCAGATAAGCTGATGCGGCATATAACTCTTCACCAATCAGTGTATAGTCACAAGTAGTAATAAAGAAAGGAATCTGAGTTAAAGCATCAGTACCTGAAATCTGTACAGCGCCAGTCGCATTACCGGTTTCAGTCATCAGAAGCGCTTCAGCGTAGAACATACCCATATAGAAGTTAGTAGCAGTTCTTTCACGAACCATGACACCATTAACACCTGCCACATATGCAAACTGGCCTTCAGCTACGAAGAAGATATTACCCGGATCAAAGGTATCCGGACGACCAGCTTCATAATGTGCTTCTTTAACAATTTGTTGAGCAATAGGTAACACAATATAGTCACACACAGGCACTAATATTCTGGTATCATATTCAGCAGTTTTCTTAGTGATATGCCCCAATATCGATAAAGCGGCTAAAGTGGCCACATCGCCAATACTGGAAAGACCTGGTACAAAAAGAATTGGACGACCCATTTCAGTAGCACGGCCTATTGCATTGTCAATTTCTTCAAGACCTGCAATCGGACGAACATAAAGGTCTTCCCCACGTTGACATTTGTTGATATAGTAAAATACCAGAAATCCGAATATCAGAGAAGCAAACAGCATTGGTAAATTCTTATTGTTAAACCAGTCAGGTGTTGGGAAAAATCTTCCATCTTTATGAGTTTCATCTACATAAATTTCAGTCATATCGAATTGAGCAGCACCATCTGTTTTTATCAGATAGTATTTAAAGGTACGTTTAATTTTCTCACGGTAATTCTGTAAAAATTTAATTCTCTTTTTACCAGTCAGCTGATTTGCCTGCTTAAGCAGTTCATTTTCTTCCTGCATTTTTATCGCATTGCTGTAGTAATCAATTTCAGCTTGTAAGACAGGATCATTTTTAGCCTTTAACTCATCAATCTTAGATTTGTAAGCAGTAATCATTTCTGCAGGGAAAAGACTGGTTTGAAGCGTAGTCTGAAGTTTTTCATCATAACCTAAATCGATGCTTGAATCTACAAGAAGTAATCTTTTTTTAGCATCGTAATAGCTAACACCTTTGAATATACTACTTTCATAAGCAACATTGTCATCATAACTATTCATTAAAGGGCTTAATCTTTTAGCAATACGGAAATTCTTATCAGACTGTGCTTTTTTAAGAATGATATAACGATAATCCATAAGTGATTCGTCATTTAACATGAGTTTATCAGGCTGAAGTTGTTTCAAATCTTTGTTGTAAGTGATGTAATGAGTCAGATATGGTTCATCTGTAATGTCTTTATTGTTGGTTGTAATTGAAAACTTGACTTTAAATGAACTGGTTGAACTAATATCTTGTGGTAAATCAAAATGAATGATATTGTCAAAATAATGTTCAGTCACTTCACCGATTAGCTTATCTTTTAAATCATAAAAAGAGAATTTTACTTTCTTTACTTTTAACAGATCATTTTTTAAAAGATCATAGTTGATTGTCAATTTTTTATTGTTATTTTTTGCTGTGTTTACCTGAGTAATATAAACAATAGGACGACCAATCATTAACTCTACAATATCGCCTTTATCATAAGGTTTATCTCTAATAGTCAATTTTGGTAAAACAGGTAACATACCTGAAACGATCGAACTAACCTGATTGGAAATTTCAAAAGATTCCATTCCGTAGTAATCTTTACAAACAATGATAAAGTAATAATCATTGATTTGAGCAGGATTAAATGGAATTTTTGCATTATTTACAGGATTGATTATCTCATTATTCTTAATTGTTAGTCTTCCAAAATTGGGAGTTGGATAAGGATAAGAGGTCTCAATACTATTCAGTAAGACTGCAGGATTAGTCATCGGAGCAGGTTGAACCACATTTTTTTGTTCAAGTGTTTCTGATTTGATATAAGCTTCATATTGTTGTTGATATTTCTGATACTGTTCAAACTGAGCTAACTGACTCTTTGGCAACATATAGAGATCAAAAGAAGCAATATCATCGACAAATAGAGGCATTTCAAACTCATACTGAAGATAATTCTTATCGGTGATTAATTTAACGAATAAATCACTTACTTTTGCTGGCGGATTGTCATATGCAACACCGCTGACTATAGGTGCATAAGGATGATAAGTACGTTTTTCATCAACAGCAATGACTGTATAATAATATTTCTCTCCTGGTAAAACATTCGCATAGATTCCTTCAAATGCTTCAGGTTTGAGACCTGCAAATATTTGTTTATCTTGTTTTACCAGTTTTGTACGATAGTAGTAATCATTTTTATTGATAACTGCTAAGGTTGAAAATTTAGTTAAAAGCGGGCCAATGATATTCACATCACGAGGTAATGCTCTGTAAATCGGGCTGTCTTTTAACTGACCTTTTTCTTTTTTGACACGGCCTGGAGACTCAATATCGATAAAAGGTCTGAAATCTTTATCAAAAAATTGCATTTCATTGCCGACAACCCCAACAGTTGGATCGACATCTATTTTTCCCAGATAAAACAAACTGTCTTTTGAAACACCACGATAAACACGGTATTCGATGATACGGCTGTTTTTTGGTAATGGTTTCCACTTTAATAAAAGGCCTGATCCATCGTCATATTCGACATCATAAACTTTTAAGTTTTCGACAACTAATGGATTATCAGCCCAAATTACGAAGTTAAAACTAATTAAAAGCGCAAGAATAATTAATTTACGCATTTCTTTGCCTACCTTTCCAAAAAAGGAGACAGGCAGGATAAACCTGCCTGAGCCTTTATTTAATAATATGAAGAACGTCAGCTACAAGGAACTGAATACGGCCGATTAAGAGTGAAATACGAGCCATCACGGTATAACCAAATGAAGCGCCGAAGCCGATCATCATATACCAGATACCAATTTTCACGACTTTGCCATAAGTGCCTGTATGTGCTTTGGAAAAGTAGAAATAAAGCAGAATGGTAACGGTTCCGATGAAAACCAACAAAGTGTTGATGTTTTCAATAGGAATCATTGCACCGTGCATCTGAACTAACACACTTGCGTGCATGGAAAGCGGAACACCCATACCAACAATACCCATACCAAATGCGATTGGGAAACGGGAAAGCCAGTTGAGTTTACGATTAAAAGTAAAGATATAGAGAATACCAATAATCGCTGGAATAAGTAATACAAACTTATGTTGTAAGAACAATGGTCTGTAAACATAAGGGATAAATGCCTGTTCCCAGGTCAATGGAATTGTATATCCGGCTGTTACACCAACAAATAAATATTCTGCAAATCTGTAGAATGGATTATCCTTATAAAGAAAGGAGAATATACACAGAGTCAGAAATGCGGCTACCCAGTTACTTACTATTTCAAACATCTTTCCTCCTCTTATCCTTGCTGTTTCTGTTTGTATTTAGTGATGAAATAACCAATGTTACCAATTAAGATAAACACGATAATCATAATATGGGCAACTGATTGTGCATTCATACCAATACGAGCTTGTTTAAATTTGTATTGAATATTCTGATTGGTAATTGCATCATCCCATTTAGGGTCTTTCAGCAATTCACGTGAAAATTCTCTCTTAGCAGGATCAGGGTTAGAAGCAAAAACGTCCACTAATTTTTCATATTCAGCTGCACCTTTTAAACCTGCCAACATACCAGTAATCTGACCAGTCTGAAGGTAAGGATATTCGTCAGCTGCCATAACTGCAGTTACACCAACACCAACGTTTGCACCGTATTTTGAACGGGCATAGGTAATCCACATACCACCGGCTGAAGAACCTGAGAAATCCATAATCAGATTCATTTCATTATAGTTTTTAACATTTTTCATAATCGGTAAGCTGGATACTTTACGACCTTCCGCATCGATATCTACCGCTTCAGCAATGTCTTCACCCATACCTAAAACGATAGGTAAAGCCAAAGCTCCAATTTTATAACCAAAGTTCACATAGTGTTCACCAGATTTAATTTCAGGGAATTCTTCTTTTACTGTATTGATTGCATAATCCATAATAGGTGCAGCAGAAGGAATAAAGGTCATAGTAAACACTTTAATCTTTCTTTCAAAACAATGTCTTAAAATTGCAACTTCCATTGGAAATAATTCTGGCATGGTTGAAGCATCATGAGTAAAGACCATCAACACAGCTTTATCTTTTTCGATTGCTTTTTCATGAGGACCTGGTGCATAAGAGTCGATCAGGCGATATAATTTTTCAGTTGGATCAGTCGTATAGGTCTTTGAATTGAATGGGAATATTAAAGGTAATATAATTGCTACGGCAACTACCAGGAATATCCAGCGGCGATCCAGTTTTTGTAAGCGTTCAAATAAATTCATTTACATACTCCTTTCTTATTCACCGCCACCAAGGTATGTTCTTTCAATACCAAGGAGGATTCTGAGTGAAGTTGCCACCATACCAAGACCAACGCCTAACGCAATACCACGTTTAGAAGCAAGGTTTGGCACGTTTAAGATCCACTGGGTAATATCATTGATGCCTTCACCAAACATACTGACACCAATTGGCACCTGTCCAAGCATCACGATAATCGCAGCTAATAAAAGAACAGTTGCTTCAGCTGAACGAGCACGGAATGCCTTGTAAGAAGCAGAAGCAATATAGAATGCCAATAATGAGAACATGGTTGCACCCATCGGCATTTGTACGTTTTTAAACAACCACATGTAAGGTGTACCTTCCTGAGTTCCCCACTGGAAACCAGCATAAGCTGTAAATATCATAGCAATAAGGGTTACAATAGAATACTGCCAGTTTGGCACTTTATGCTGAATACGTGCTGTATGAGTCATAGTAATACTCATAATACCTAAGATCACACCAAATGGTGACATTGCTTTCATCCATTCCATATACCAGTCATAAAAATCCTGTGAGATTTTATGAGGTACAAAGACATATCCTACGAAAAGAAAGCCAAGTATGATGACTATCGCAAGCGGTAATGTGCGTTTCATCTATCCTCCTATTTATTTGGAAATAATTTAATAATTGTTGTAATGTGGAAACTTGATAACAATGTGCCTAAAACCAGGAATAACAGAATAAAGAATTTTGCATAATCCTGAGCTTTAAGTGTACCAAGCATTAATGGCTGACGAGCCAGATAAGCGGAAGCCGCATATAACTCTTCACCAATCAGTGTATAGTCACAAGTGGTGATAAAGAATGGAATCTGAGTAACAGCGTCTGTACCTGCAATCTGAATTGCGCCAGTAGTATTACCGGTTTCTGTCATAATAAGTGATTCTGCATAGAACATACCCATATAGAAGTTGGTTGCAGTTTTTTCACGAATCATCACACCATTAACACCAGCTACATAAGCGAACTGCTGATCAGATACGAAGAAGATATTGTTTTTATCAAAGCTGTCTGGACGACCTGCTTCGTAATGTGCTTCACGAACAATTTCCTGAGCAATAGGAATCACGATATAGTCACGGCAAGGAACCAGAATACGTGTATCATATTCAGCTGCTTTCTTAGCAATACGACCAAGAATTGAAAGACCAGCAAGTGTTGCTACATCTCCAATACCAGAAAGACCAGGGCAGAATAAGATCGGACGACCCATTTCTGTCGCACGGCCAATCGCATTGTCAATTTCATCAATACCCGCAATTGGTCTGATATAAAGATCTTTACCTCTTCTTGCAAGATGAACAAAGATAAATACTAATAAACCAAAGAGTAAAGAAGCAATCAAAGTAGCTGATTTATCTGTATTAAACCAATTGGCAACTGGCAATACATATTCAAATTCTCCATCTTTCATATTCAGAGAATCTTCAACTACATAGCCCTTACCATTACTCATGATCATAAAGTAATTAAAGAGGCGTTTATCCACTTCACGAATTGAAGCGATTAACTTCATTCTTGCCTTTTCATCTGTAACAGCATTTACTTTTTTTAGTATTTCACTGTTTTCTAATGCAGCCAGATCGTTTTTGAATTTAGTCAGATAACCTGCATAATAATCTTTCTGAGCAGGATCAGTTGCATTATTCACTAATGAATCAATTTCAGCAATCTGTTTTTTCAATTTATCTGCCTGCTTATTCATTTCAGACACATAGATAGAAGTATTAATAGTTGATTTACCGGCTTTATCCCAGGCAACATCAATATTGGTATCAACCAAAAATACGTTGTTTTTAAGATCAAATTTAGAAACACCTTTGAAAATTGAAGATTCATAAGCGACTTTATCATCAGCTTCTCTTTCAATTCCGGAGACTCTTTTAATCACACGGAAAAGTTCTGTTGACTGAGGTGCTTTCATTAAAGTAAATGAATAATCTTCAAGAACACGATTTGCTACACTTACTTTACCAGGTCGAAGGGTTAAGATAATTGGGTCATAAGTCAGCTTTTGTTCAAGAACATATTCTTTATCAAGTTGTCCGTTGTACTTAAAGTACATTTTTACAATCAGTTCTTTCTGTTCTTCGAGAGATTTACTAAGACTGATTTTGAAGATCTTATCCTGATAGAATTCATTCACACTCTTAATCAGCTGATTATTGTTGTCATAAACATCAAAGTATATCTGATTTACTTTGTAGTTTTTATTAGTAACAAAATCATAACTCAACTGAATCTTATTTTTATTAATGATTTGAACTGAGTTGATATAAGCAACTGGTTTTCCCCATGACATGGTGTTATAATCACCTTTGTCATTGGTTTTATCACTGATTTCTAAACGAGGAATTGCAGGTAAGTCATTTTTAGAAATAATTGTTGCCATGATAGGGTCAGATTTTGTTTCAATGTTTGAATAATCGTTAAAAGAAAGGATAAATTTACATTTATCAACAGGTATCTTATTAAAATCAAAAAGGATCTGACCTGTTTTTGCTATAACCTGGTTATTAACCAGTTTGATAACAGCATAATCAGGTGCAGTGTAAGGCTGAGGAGTTTTAGTTTCATAGATTTTTACGCCAGGTGCAGGCATACCATCAACCATTGCATAGATTTTGTAAGAGTTTAAATCATCATAATATAATGGATGATTCCATTCAAAGCTGATAGTTCCAGTTTCCTGTACATAGGTAGCATATACATCAACAGGTTTTGAAGGTTCATTGTCAACTGGTTGTCCAGAAACAATTTTGTCAGCTGGCCAGAAATTACGTTTTTCATCCACTGCAATTACAGAATAGTAATATTTGTTACCAGGAATGAGTTTTTTTACTAAAGTAATCTGATTTGACTTCAAGCCAGCATAAACCTGCTTTTCATCTTTTTCAGTTAATTCGACTTTAGTCGTTTTATAATAAAAATCATCTTTTGCAATAATACCTAAGATTGAATATTGAGACAACATTGGTCCGACAATTTTTATATCTTTTGGAATCTTTTGATAAAAAGGACTCTTTTCACTTACATTTTTTTCTTTTTTTAATTTTGCAGGGGAACGTAAGTCTAAGAATTCATTGAAATCTTTGTCATAATAATTCATAGTTGTAGAACTAACGCCTGTTTTGACATTAACAGGAATTTCACCTATGAAAAACAAAGTGTCTTTTGTTGTACCACGATATACACGGTAACTAATGATACGACTTTCTTTCGGTAAAGGTTGCCATTGAATTTGTAAACCACTACCATCATCGTATGGTATATCAAGTACTTTTAAGCCGGTTACTGTCATAGATGCAGCATGCAGGCTATTGTCTGATATGCCAATTGATAGCATCAGTGCAACGATGAAACCGATAGTCAACAGTTTCATATACTTCATATTCACTCTCCTTCTTTTTTATTTTTCTTAAAAATTTTGTTTTATTCTTTGGTACAATTCTCTTGCACCTGGGAAATCCTCATCAAACAGGAATATCTTATCCAGTTGAGCTAAAGCCTGAGAAAATTTCTTCTGTTCATAATAAATACCAGATAATGTAAAGAGAATATCCAGTTTTGCCGGATGATATTCCAGATAAGTGGTCAAGGCATTTTCTGCAGATTCAAAGTTCTTTGTATGCCATGCACATTTTACAAGACCATTTAAACCTTCCATATCCTCATCATTAATTTTTAATACTGCTTTGAAATATTGCTCTGCTGTTATAAAATCATAAGAGAATTGTTTAAGAACACCTAAGCCTAACAGTGCATATCGATTTTCTGGGTCATCCTGCAAAATACTTTGATAATCTTTTTCTGATTCTGCCATATTATTGTTGATTAGATACCAGGCAGCTCTTGCTAGTAATGCCTCAGCCAAATGAGCATCTATTTCTATGGCTTTTTCAATAAAATGTTTCGCTTCATCTGCACGATTTAATTTAATGAGTAATTTCCCCTTAAGGGCATACCATTTTGCACGCCAGGTCTTATCACTAATATTTTGATAAGAGAACTTGTCCAGTTTATCAAAAGCTTTTTCCACATGATTTTGTTCTTCAAGGCTTCTGATAGCATACCAAACTGCCTGATAATCGCCGGAAAGCATATCAGAATAGACATCCACACTATCCCACATTTTGTTACGGTAATAATAGCTGATTAGATCAAGGATTCTCTTTTCATCAAATGGATTTTCCGATAAACGTTGTTTCAGTAATTCTTCATTCTCCTGATAATCAAAAGAACTAATCTCACTGGTTACTTTATTCGGCTGAATTACTGGTTTTGTTTTGATTACCTGAGGTGTATAAGGATAAATCATTGAATCAAATGCCAGAGAAATCTTTAACTGTTCCTTAGCAAGCTTTGCCAATAGCAGCTTCCAGCTATACTCATTGTTATTTTCATCAAAATCAGTAGAAGTAATAGCAGACTTTGCAAGCGCAAAACTTAGCGGTTCTGCATAAGGGATTTCCAGACTCTGGCCTGCAAAAGAATAGGTCAACTGTAATGCCATCGTTTTAGTACTAAACTCTTCATTCAAAACCACTCTTAACTTTGCCTGCTGGTAAGTGATCTCGTCATTTAACACCAAAGGGACTGCCAGCCCTGTCTTGTCATGAAGCATCAAATGGGCATTCATAAAATTAGGCATCTGAGGACTCATGTCAAAACGAGTATGGTGTACAAACAGCTTATTTTCATCTATCTTTTCAACGATTTCTTTTAAACTTCTGATCAGTGGTTTCTGAGTATATTGTGAAACGCCTTCGTATGTCTTATCTGAAATCACAGAGATATGAAAACGGTCTTTAAAACGAGCAATGATATGCTGTGTGTTTTCTTCGTTTTCATCTATTAAAACCAGATGTAAATCTCTTTTTAGGTCTGTTTCAAGCAATGCGTTTGCGGCATGTATCACCCGTTCTGTAGAAGAACCATCTCTGACACTGATAAAATTATCTGCTATGTCATTGATACTTTCATCGCGTTTTTCAGTCAGACTGCGGAATAAAAGCTCTGCAATCTTGTTCGGATGAGAAAAACGATAACCGACATCACGGAATTGATATTCGATATCTTCAGCATTAAAATTGGGGTATTGTTTTTGCTTTGGACTGTCAAACAAAATCACGGGTTTATGCATTGCCAGAAATTCGTAAATAACTGAAGAAACGTCTGATATTAAGATATCAGATACAGCAAAGCTTTCACTGATATCATAATCCTCACACAGACAAACGTTTACGTTTGTTTCAGCTATTTGCTTAAACGCATTTCGTATCTGTCCGGGTGTTACACCATGCAGTTTTATAATCAGGTTCAGATATTCAGGGATATATTTTCTGATCGGTTCTGTCAGATAGGGAATCAGACTAAATTCATCATTAAATGTAGGCGCTAACAAAACCGTTTTATTATTTGGATTCAAATTCATTTTGGCAAGAATTTCTTCCTTTTTCAGCGTTCCGGAAAAAACCTTATCCAGCTTTGGCATACCGGTTACTTCAATTGGTATTTTGACTTGACTTTCTAGTTGTTTCAGATGAATATTGCCTGGCACACAGAGTAAATCAGCACAGTTTTCGCGAACACTGATTGACTTTTTAGAATAATACCAGCCTTTGGAAATTGTTCCATGACCGATATTTACAATCTTACCAAGCCCTTCTACATACTGATAGGAAAAATCTGCCATAAACGTGATATCTGGTGCATATTCTAATGGGTTTTGAATTTGTTCTACCTGAAAATCAAGGTATTTATCTAAAACATTCTTACGAAGACCAAAATTGGAGATGTTAAACTGGCTCTGTTCTGGACTCATGTTGTAGATTGCCAGTTGTCCTAAACCCTTATCATGGATATACTGAATCAAGGGTAATAAAAGAACAATATGGAACTCTCGCTCAATGAAAAACAGATATTTTACATATTTTGGCATATAACCTCCAATTTGAATGCATTATAAATGAACAGAAAAAAATAAGTCAATAAAAAAAAGTTAAATATCGTTTTATTTTCTATTTTATTGATAAATATAGATTTAAACATATTTATTTTGGATACTGTTATTCTCTTATTTTTTACGTTTGAATGCATATTTTCCTTTAACTTGTGATTTTAAGTTAATTTTATCAATTTTTTGATTTTCGTCAAAGCTGATCTGTAGTTCTTTTGCGGTAGCATAATTATTCATCGGCAGCTGTTTTTTCTTCTGAGCCTGCAAAATATAAGATCTGACATTTTCTTTTGCAGCAAAATAACTCAGCTTGTCATTTTCCCATTTTACTTCAATCTGATCGCTGGCAATCCAGTTATTTTTTTCTTTATTTTTCTCTTCAGCAAATACGATTTTACATGAATCCTGCATGTGGGCATGAGAAATTTTATTATCTTTAAAAAAGACGGAGATATTTTCTGCCTGAGCATCTCCAAAATCTGAGAAAAGCATTGGCTTACCAAAATACTGCGCCTTGCCTTCGTTCATATAATACACTAAAAAGTCACTCTTAGAGTGCATATCTTTACTTTTAGTAACGACATCAAATGAGGCTATCATTTTCCCAGTCTGTTTAAAAAACTCAATTTTTTCGGCTTTAATACTCAAAGAATCATCTTTTGCTTTCTGCCAAATCAAGGGGTTTCGAATCAGATAGCCATAGCCTGTATTCAGATTATACTCAGCATATCCGCTTTTGGCATGTAAATTATCTTTTTGTTCATATAGTACGACATTGTCATTGGCATAGAGATCTCCGCGATTGCGGTAAAACTCCATCTGGTGTGCCATCAATTCACGATATGTATTGTCTTTATGATCTTCACGAACCTTACATCGCCCAAAGGCTTTAATGTATTCATCATTACGATAATAATAAGCATTATCTGCATAAAACGTCAACGTATCTTCTTTTATCCGGACATTTCCTCTCAATATAACTGTTTTTTGCTGATCAAAAATTTCTGCCTGATCTGCCTTAAATTGAGTTTTGCCATAATAAAAGACAACATTTCCTCTGAGATTGGTCACATATTCATTCATGTATTTATTCATTTGAAGCTGATCAGCGTTTATAAGACGATACTGTCTCTGCTCGGGTTTATTAACCTGTGCCGGCAAAAAAGATGGCAGACATAATGCCATTATCACAAGCAGCCCTGAAATAAGCTTATTCAAACAATGATTCACTGCCTGAGCCCTGCCCGCTAACTTTCTGTAAATTAACATAATCGAAATTGATATTTGTTGTTAAGCCTGTTCCTTTGATGACATTCCCACCTCTTTCCATATAAACATACTGAGGGGCATTCAACTCATTGGAAAAGCGGTTAAATATTAGTAACTCTGTTCTTAAATAACCATTTGGTGATTTAATTTCGACATTTCCTTTTCCGGTAATGACATTTGAAATCTCATCGATCTGCGCTTCATTGCAGGTCATAATTGTCTTTTGTGATTGATCTGGAGGCAAAGATTCAAAACGAACTATCCAGGCTTTCCAAACCTGACTATCCGGGTATCTTTCTACTTTTTTAGCATTTAGCTTCCAGTCAAGCGCTTCACCATTAGTGGCAACGATAAAAACAGAATCAATAATTTCGGTTGCAGGCAGATCTTTTCCGCCTGTATTGACCTGTATATTGGTGGATAAATCGCAGGCACTAATTAATGCAAGAGATATCAGCATCCAGATGAATGAGAAATTTCTCAACACAGCTTTCATATTTTCCCTGTTTCTTTAAAATATAATCAATTAAATCTCTGACTGCGCCATCTCCCCCATTTCGCGGGGCTATCCAGTCCACTCGTTCTTTAATCGCATTGTTGGCATTGGCAGGAGCGGTTTTTAATCCGGATTTCTTCATGGCAGGCCAGTCATTCCAGTCATCACCCATATAGGCAACATTTTCCCATTCCAGATGATGTTCTGCTAATATGCTTTCAATCGTCTTTCGCTTATTACTGATTGCCTGATAAAGCAAAGTTATCTTTAAATCATCACAACGCTTTGCCAAACACTGAGATTCTCTTCCGGTTACAACAGCGACTTTTATATCTGAAAAACTGAGTATTTTAACACCTAAGCCGTCATGCGCTGAAAAGCTTTTTAATTCCAGCTGATTATTATCGTATGTTATCTTACCATCAGTGAGTACACCATCACAATCTAAAACTATTATTTTAATCTTATTAATATCATTCATATCGTCTTTTATCCCTTATTATACCAAAATGAATTAAAGCTGACTTCTGTCAAGTAGCATTTCTGAAAAGATTTTTACAATGATTACCTGGCTTATAAGGAGACAAAACTGTGTGCAAGTTAAAAATGATATCTGAGAGAGCTTGACTTGCAACGTAATGTAGTGAAGTGGGAGTTAAGAATGAAAAACATAATGGTTATGGATAATACCATGCTTGTTGCTTTTCTTCAAACATCATCATTTCTTTTGTTACGATTGATTTTTCATGATGGATATACAAAACGTGTTGATCATTTCCGGCTGATTGATTGAGTTGATAAGCATCAGAGACAGGTTTAATCAGTCTTAACCTTATCGCTTTCTTAACCGAAAGCGTTTTTATCAGCGTGGACATGATATTTATCGCGTTCTCATGATTTTCATATTGAATATGAAAACGCCTAATCAGTGCATGAACAACCATCAAAAAAGCTGAGTAAGCAGAAATTCCTCTTTTTCTGAGGCCTGGATACTTTTTCTTATAGCGCTTGGCATATTCAGCCATATCCTTTTTAAATCTCTGACTTTGTTCTGCCCACAACTTCAAACTAATTTGATTGATTGTCTGTATATTGAGATGTTGTGACTGGCAGACAAAAACCGGTTTCTTTTTGAGGATGCAAATATTCCCCTGATTGTACCATGCCAGATAACAATCACCTGCTCTTTTCGGATAATCATGTACTTTCTTTTTAAAATATACTCTCATCTATTTAACATCTCCTTATAACAATATACTCTATTTTCTTATAAAAACAAATACTTTCTCATTTCTTAGTCTTTTCAATCTTGGAGAAAACTAATAATTATTATAGGATTTAAGGGAAATCAATCTAGTGGTCTTCAATGCGATTATCATGCGGAATAGCGGAGAGTGCGGAGAATGTATTTAATCAGATTTAGGGGCGTTAGCCCTGTGTTCTTAATAGAAAAGTAGAGAGTAAAACTGTATAAAGGGGCGTCAGCCGT
>JAKQQL010000032.1:0-1050 GCA_029564175.1 Candidatus Cloacimonadota bacterium | reverse complement strand
GAAAATCTAAGTTGAATGCGGTTAAAAGATAAACTGTTTCAATGTTGAAAAGTGTTGAATTGTTTTAATTAAATGAAACTGGGAGAAACTTATGACAAATAATTCTGAAGATGCTGTGAAAATGTTTGAAGAAGGTTTCATCTGTTCTCAGGCGGTACTGGCCGTCTTTGCGGAAGATTTTGGTTTAGAGAAAAATCTGGCGCTGAAAATTGCGAATGGTTTCGGCGGCGGAATCGCTCGTAATCAGCAGATATGCGGAGCAGTATCGGGTGCGATTATGCTGATTGGTCTTAAGTATGGAAAAACAGAATCTGCTGATTCGGCATCGCACGAGAAAACCTATGAAATCGTTAACAGGTTTATAGATAAATTTACTGAAAAAAACGGAGCTATAAACTGTTTTGATTTGCTTGGATGCAAATTGCCTGAGGCGAGAGAGAAGGGATTGTTTGCTTCACTATGCAGTAATTATGTCCGTGATGCGGCAGTTATTCTGGAAGATTTACTAATTGAATAATATGTTATTGTGAAATTATACTGAGTATAGACTTAAATAAAATAAAAGTCCGGCATTTCTGCCGGGCTTTTATTTTATTTAACAACGCCTAATTCTTCGAGATAATCTCTCATCCATGAAAAATAAGTGTCTGCCATAATTTGATAGCCAGATGCTAATGGATGTATTCCGTCAGTTGACATATTTGCTGTTCCCCATACTCCATCCCAGATGTCGTCGATCAGTTCGATGTCGTTTATATTTGTTGTCGGAGTGTTTTTAATAGCTTCAAAAACAGTGTCGCACTGGTCGATTATTTCATCCTGCTCGTTCGCGTCAGTAATTTCTTTGTCCGCGAGCATATCTCTTGCGCTTGCTTCATTATAAAATTTTGTAACAAAAACAATGCGTTCTCACTGCTGTCCCATAGAATCATGAGAAAATAAGAAAAATGCTATTAATTCTCAAAGGCGTTGATTATGTTGGAATCGCAAAACACCAATAAAATCAATACGATCGGAGAATTAATAGCATGTTTAAGACAAAATGTATCC
>JAKQQL010000006.1:0-1620 GCA_029564175.1 Candidatus Cloacimonadota bacterium | reverse complement strand
AAAGGATTATAATAGAATTATGAATACCAATTTGTATACCCAAAAGCAAGTTGCGGAAATTCTCGGCGTCTCGCTAATTACTGTTAACAAATGGGTGAGAACTGGAAAGGTAAAAGTAGTTTACCTGCCGACAAGCAGCCGCCCTTTGATTACACAAGAGGAGTTGGACCGGCTGAGAACACCGGTCGATAAAAAACCATATTGAAAAAAGGAAGTTATTATGTCAAATAGACGAATGATTTCGGCTGATTTATTTGAGGATGATTATATTTATTCTGTTGATTATGTAGCTCGATTTGCTTGGATTGGGTTGATTGTATCATGTGCTGACGATCAAGGTAGATTTCTTGATAATCCTGCTATCATATATTCAAAAATATTCGCACTTGACAATGATATAACAATTGATAAAGTAGAATCTATTATATCAGGATTCGCAGATGCAGGTAAAATAGTCCGCTATCAAATAAACAATAAAAAAATAATCCAGATCGTTAATTGGTGGAAATATCAGACACCTTCTTGGGCATCTCCGTCAAAATATCCACCTCCAGAAGGCTGGATAGACAGGGTTAAATGCCACAAACAAAATAAAAAAATAGAAATAATTAATTGGGATAAAGAAGGTGGTTTCCAACACATACATAATGATCTATCTATTGAACAAGATAATGGTGATGAAACAGATGAAGAAATTTCAGAACATAGTCAACTACATAGTCAACTACATACTGATATACATAATCAACTACATAGCCAGATAGATAGTACTATAAATGAGATGAGAAGAGATGAGATAAGAAGAGATGAAATTAATGCGATTGAAAATGATTTATCTGATCCAGAAAAATCACTTGAACGAAAACCTAAAAATAAAGAATTACTTAAAAAATCATACGGTGAGTTTAATAACGTAACACTTACTGACGAAGAATATAAAAAATTAACAGATAGATTTCCAGATAGTTATGGAGATTGGATCGAAAAATTGTCATTTTGGAAAGAATCGAAAGGGAAGAAAACTAAAAGCGATTATGCCACGATTCTTAATTGGGATAGGATGGAAAAGGAAAAGAAGCCAGAGATTAAGAATGAGTTGGAAGGGTGGATATTGAGATGAGAAAAGATATTCAAGTCTTATTTGATGAGCAGACAGAGATGGCATTGATAGGGGCTTTTCTTATCAATCCAGAAAACCTGATCATGTCGACGTTGCGGTCAGAAGATTTCTCAAATAAAAGTCTCAGAGAATTATACAAAACTATGCGAGAAATGGCCGACACGCACATGGAAATTGATGTGTCGACAGTGTTTCCCGAGCTAAACAAACGGAATATTACAACGTGGACTAAGCCGGATTTATATGCACTGACAACCGCTTGTAGCTCGTCAATGCACTGGGAATCATACGAGATTATTATTCGTGATCTCTCAGCAAGACGATCTGTCGTTGCGGCTTCAACTAATTTGTATAATGCGGCTATTGACACAGAAAAACCATTATCAGAATCAATAAGCAAAACCATCGAAAGCATTTCTGAGAGTGCTGGGATTCAGGAATCAGCCATACATGTATCTGATTGGTTGGAAGAATTTGAGGACGATATAATCCAGCGTGCC